>DXIU01000131.1 GCA_019112765.1 Candidatus Mediterraneibacter norwichensis
ATGGGCAATACTATTATCAGATAAATAATTCGACAGCAGAAAACCAGAAATTCGGACAATACAATTATACATATCTGGTTCTTATCAAAGAAGATTTTTCCCCATAGACACAGAAAATTTTACGCCCTCCAGCTATACGGTTTGTCCAGCCTGGAGTCGCTCCCCTTGCGGGAGCGTGGATTGAAATACGTTATGCAATATCTGACCTACTATGTTTCTATGTCGCTCCCCTTGCGGGAGCGTGGATTGAAATAAAACAATACCGCTGTCTGCTGTAGATACCGAAAAGTCGCTCCCCTTGCGGGAGCGTAGATTGAAATATAGAAGAATTTCTTCTCATACCAGCACCCATCTATTCCCTCTCCCCAATATACTCTGCCATATAATTAACAAATCTCCCACGCGGCTTTTTTCCGAACAATTCTTCATCATATTGATTTGCTCCTCCGATACGGCTAACAAAAAGTAACATTTTTTTAATTACGAAAGGAATGAATGCCAGTGTCAGATTGACAGCCAGGATGAAGACGTCGCCTTTTAGTATAGCTGTATATACTCCTGCGCTGGCACAGAAAATCATCCATATAGCCATATACGGACGATATTTTACGCAATATGAAAGTATGCCTTTAATTACAGACCATATTTTTTTCAGTTTCATAATATTTCTATTTCCTCCCTGATAAATATCATACTCCTGAAGCTTCGGGAAATCTACAGGAAAGACCGGAATGCATGTGAACAGGAGTATATAACGCATTGAAAATTTATTTTAAAATTCCTGATTTCTATAAAACTTTTTTAAAGAACGCTTGTCTCGGCTAATGAATAAAGGTTTTGCAGGCATCCTTTAAAAACCTGAATTGTTATTACAAGAGGAGACCAGCTATGAACAAACAGGATATTTTAAACTATTTAGCCGAAAAGAAAAGAGTAACAGTGCCGGTCGCAGCCGCGGAGGACTGGGCAGGGAAAGCCAGGATGTCTGAATCAGGAGATTGCAGCTGCATCAAAGGTAAATGCGGCAGCTTCTGTGATAACAGCATATAACACAGCAAAAAGAAAATAAAAGCAGCAGGAGATTTTCAGTCAGAATGAGAGCCGGATCCCGAATTGAGAACCGGCTCTTACTTTACAATCGTATTTGTCTGCAGAAATACATGAAAACGTGGTTTGGATGATTTAATTACAATGCCGGAACGACTTATCCGTTATGATCCTCGCAAAGATCAGTCCAAGCGGAAGCGCCATAATAATCAGCAGCGCGGAAGCCAGCCAGGACGCGGAGGGGCTCAGAGAAAGCTCGCCCAGATTATAAACCGCGCGGTACAGGTACATTCCCGGAACCATGATTACGATAGAAGGAACAGTAACCGAGATTCTGGGATAGCCCAGCCGCCGGTAAAAGAGCGATGCCAGAAGCCCCGCTGTGAGCGCTCCGATAAATGCTGCTCCAGCCGCCGGACAAGAGGTCAGATCCACCAGTTCCAGACGCAGCGTATTTGCGGCTGCTCCTATGACTGCAGCGGTGGCAGCCAGAGGAACGGGACTGTTAAACATAATTGAGAATCCGAACACTCCGCAGAAACTGGCGATCAGACGCAGGACAAAAAGCAGTACGGGCGGGATCGCCAGCGTCGGAAAGTCTGCTGGCTCCAGGTTTAAAATCAGGGACATAACCCAGGCTGTGGCTGTGGCTACGGCTACGATCATTACTGCGTAGGCAAGCCGCTCCAGGCCGGAACGCATATCCAGCTTTGCCAGGTCGATGCCGCTTGTGATAAACGGAAAGCCCGGGATGATAAAAAGCATGGCGCATATGTATCCCGCTTCATGGCTCACAGTGAAAGAAAACAGCATTTCCGCCACCCGCAGCGATGCTACATAGGCAAGACAGGCCAGGGCAACTGAAGAAGAGATACACAGGAAGAGTGTAAAACGTTTCTGGATCAGTTTACATCTGAGATAATTTCCCACACCCGCGCCTATGAAAGCACAGATCATTTCCACCAGGCCGCCGCCCAGCAGAAAGGTAAAAGCTCCGCATGCCAGAGCAGAGGCAAGGCCGAGCATAGCCGGCGTATACAGTCCCTGGATCTTATCGATTTCATCCAGGCGGGAATGCACTTCCTCAAGGGTCATATGAACGCCTTCATTGGGAAAGTTTTTAACAAAACGCTCCAGACGATTCAGCTTGGATGTATTTACCCCGGTATTTCCCAGGGACAATGACTGCGAGTTGGATTTCTTTCCATCATAACTTGTATAGTCCAGAGACATCAGGCCAACGGTAATCGTACAGGTAAGTCCCAGCTGTCCGGCTACAGAGTTCATGGCGCTTCTGACCCGCCAGGCTCCGGTCCCGCAGGACAAAAGCATCAGTCCGATTCTGCCGACCAGGATGGATTTTTCCGTCAGTCCGGCCTCTACAAGCAGAAGATCCTTGGACCCTCCTGTATAGTCATGCCAGTAAACCTTCATATGATTCGGATGAATCGTATTTTTTACCATATTAATTTCCCTCTCTTACATAAATTCTCTCAATATTTCGTATACCATATCTTTATTGTGCAGAATGAGGTGGAAGATGTCAAGGAAAATGTGGAAGTAAAACAGCAGCTGTGATCGGATGCCCGGCATTTTCCGGACGGGAAGATTTTGTCTCTTTCTGACGGAGAAAAGAACCGGAGAACAGATAAAAAAGAACAAATTCTGTAAGATCCTGTGATAAAATAAAATGCGGATAAAATAATAAAAATCTTTCAGATATAAAACTTTTCCGGATTCCGCCCTGTCTTAGCTGCAGAAAAGAGGTGAGGAGCCGGAAAATGAAACTGATTCAATGGTTTATCCGTCTTGTAAAAAGAGATATGATGGAATATGAAGTAAAGGCGGAAGTCAGGCAGAAGATATACAGTGCTGTAAAAACAAAATTAGAGGATGAAGATAAAATTGCAGAAAGAGGAGGAAAAGGATGAACTATGCAGAGGCAGTCAGCCTTGCCAGAGCTGGCGAAGAAAGAGGCTTTGGGTTTTTATATCAGAATACTTATAGGAGCAAATATTATCTGGCGCTTCAGTATATGAAAAATGAAGAAGCTGCAAAAGATGTGCTCCAGGAAGCGTACATAAAAGCATTTTCAAAACTGGATACGCTGAGCAGTCCGGAGGCATTTCCGGGCTGGCTTGGAACGATTGTTGCAAATACGGCAAAAAATATGCTGGCAAAGAAAAATCCCCTGCTGTTTTCCGACATTGCAGCGGACGAGGATAATGAATCGTTTGAGTATCAGATTGAAGACGAAAATATAGAAAATCAGCCGGAAATCTCCTATACGAGACAGGAAACACAGGATCTGGTACATGAAATGATTGATTCTCTTTCCGATGAGCAGAGAATGTGCATTCTGATGTTTCATATTGAAGGGGCATCTGTCAGTGAGATTGCATCAGTCATGAACTGCTCGGAAAATACGGTGAAATCCCGGCTGAATTATGGAAGAAAAAATCTGAAAATCAAAGCGGAAGAACTCCGGAAGAAAGGGTACAGACTATACAGCATCGCTCCGGTTCCGCTGCTTCTGTATCTGCTTCGCGCAGACGAAGCAGATATGGCGGCAGATGGAACACTTGCAGCGGCGGGGGAACTGGTGGCAGACCGGGTGTTTTCTTCTGTTTCGGCTCAGCCCGGACCGGCTCCGTCAGCGCAGGCACAGGGAACCCGGGGAGCTTATGGACCTGGAACGGATGCATCTCAGGGAATGCCAGGGGACAGGGCTTATATTTATTCAGCAAACGGAACACATCCTGCGGCGGACGCGGCGGTGCATACAGCGGCAAATACGGCAAAAGCAGGATTCCTTCATACAGCCGCCGGAAAAGCAGTGGTAATTATTCTGGGAGCCTGTGTGGCGGGAGGAGCTGTATATTACGGAGCGGCACAGTTAAACAGAAAAGATCCCGGGCCGGAAGTAACTCAGGAAGAGGATCCGGGGGATCAGGGTCAGGGAACAGAGGGCGGACAGTCTCCGGAAGAGGTGCGCGACGCTCAGTATCCTGTTCTGGTAGAAGGAAATCTGACAAAAGAAGAACTGGAATTCGTACTTTCCTGCAGAACAGAAGAGCTGGAGTCAGAAGGAAGTGATAATTCAGATTACACTTACATTCTGAATTCTATGCTTCAGGTATCCGATGAAAATGGCGGCCCGATTGAGAATTACGGGGCGGATGAGAACTGGCACAGTCAGTATTCTCTGGAAGATGTAAACAGGATGCTCTCCGCATTTACTGATTATCAGATTACGGAAGAAAACGACAGCGATACAGAAAATGGAATCAATGTGGAGGGGGACAGGCTTGTATTTCCGGCCGCTACGATTAATTTCAGTGTGTCTGCGGATATTACGTCGGCAGAGTATACGGAAGATGAAATGGATGTGTATTTTACATATGTCTATACCAGATATGCCACTGACGCGTCAGAAGTCACACCGCCTGTAACGACAGCGAAAAAGGCAGAACTGAAGCCGGAGGAAAACGGGATGTTTCGTATTGTAAACATTGAAGACGCGGCTCAGAATCCGGAAGAAGATACAGAAAATAGCCAGACATACCGGGAATCGACACGGGATAAAAGGACGCTGCAGGAAGTTTATACGGAGGTTCTCAGATCCGTTCAAAAACAGGAACCAGGCTATGAATTCCCGAACGCGGGGACACAGGCCGGCGGATACCGGTATTTTGTCCATGATATGGACGGAGACGGGATTGAAGAACTGATCGTCGGAGCAGAATTTTCCGACGGCATGAATGGAAAATATATTCTGAATGACTGCCGTGTATTCAGCTGTACGGAAACAGAAGGCGGATTTGAACTGAAACAGATAGAGGGAAACGTTATAGCCGGTTCAGTTTATATCGCTTCAGACGGAAATGGTTTATACGGCCAGACACTGGTAAGCGGAGGAACCGGCCGGATACTGGTGAAGCGGCTTACTATTCAGAACGGTACGTTTGCGGAGGAAGAAGAACCTGCATATGAGTTTATTCTGGGAGATGAAGCGGCACAGCAGTTTGCCGGCAGCAATCCGGCCGCGGAATGGACGGATCTTTCCGATCTTTCCGGACTTTCCGGTCTCTCATGACATCTGCTTCTCCGCATAATTGTGCAAGAGATAAGTAACCATTGTGCAAGATTAACTGCGGTATCAGCTGTATAATAGCAGTACAGGCGGAGAGGTCTGCCATTGGGAAAAATATAAGGACGGAGGAAAGTATTGTGAATAATATTGAGAGACGGGACAATGAGATGGCATATATTTCAGATGACGCAGTAATGGAGGAGCAGAAAAAGACAAGGAAAATTCTCAGAAGACTCAATACAATGGCTCCATCGGATTTTGACGGGATCGGCAAGGTTGTAGAGGAACTTCTCGGAAAATCACATAAGGCATTTATCAATCCGCCTTTTTACTGTGACTACGGTTTTCATATCGAAGTGGGAGAAAATTTTTTCGCGAACTATAACTGCACGATTATAGACGTGGCAAAAGTAAAAATCGGAGATAACTGTCAGCTGGCTCCGAATGTGGCGATTTATACGGCCGGACATCCGGTGCATCCCGATTCCAGAAATTCTCTTTATGAGTATGGAATCGGGGTGACCATCGGAGATAATGTATGGATCGGGGGCAACACGGTAATTCTCCCCGGTGTGCATATCGGCAGCAATACCGTAATCGGCGCGGGCAGTGTGGTTACAAAAGATATTCCGGATTGGGTAATTGCCGCAGGCAATCCTTGTAAAGTAATCCGTGAGATCACCGAAGACGACAGGAAATACTACTATAAAGACCGGAAGTTTGATGAAGAAGCATGGGAATATATTCAGACTCATATGCAGAAAAGCTGAATTTGTGGGTGGAGAAAGTTTCCGCCGGGGAGTCCGGGTATGGTGCCGGAGAGCACGCTTTCGCTCGGATCGCGGCGCAGCGGTACATAAGAGCGCAAAGGACGCGCTCTAAGTGCCGGCGCCGCTTTACGGCTCCCCATCACCATACCCGGACTCCCACCCCACTTTTTCCGGAATACGATTTTCATTCCATTGTATCCGGATGTTTTTGGACCTTTTCTCCGGCTCCCCATCCCCGATAAATCCAAATCCGCAAAGCTAAAAATTTTATTAAAAGTATGAATTTTATGTCAATTCTGAAAACTATGCTTGCGGTGCTATTTTTCCCATATTATAATTTTAAGATAGTTACTGGTTCCCTGATGCAGGATAACAGGATATGTGGTCTGGCTGAAAGGCATCTGCAGTGAAAGGGGACAGTGAGAGCGGATTCCTGGAATCCGCTTTATACATCTGAAAACAGACGGTAAGGAGAGCGGTTTACAATGGGAAAAGTAATCGGGATTGACCTGGGAACCACAAACAGCTGTGTTTCTGTGGTGGAAAATGACACGCCGGTGATTATTCCATGCAGTACGGGAGGGCAGACAACACCCAGCGTAGTGGCATTCACAAAAAAAGGAGAGCGTCTTGTAGGAGCGGCAGCCAGAAGGCAGGCCGTTACAAATCCGGATCGGACGATCAGTTCCGTGAAGCGGCATATGGGGACAGACTGGTCTGTGAAGATTGACGGGAAATCCTACAATGCACAGACCATCAGCGCCATGATTCTCATGCAGCTGAAAAAGGATGCGGAAGAATTTTTAGGGGAGCCGGTAACCGATGCGGTGATCACGGTTCCGGCTTATTTTAACGACATCCAGCGCCAGGCTACAAAGGATGCGGGGCGGATTGCAGGCCTCAATGTAAAGAGGATCATTAATGAACCTACCAGCGCGGCTATGTCCTATGGTCTGGATCACGGAGAACCTCAGAAGGTTATGGTGTACGACCTGGGAGGCGGCACTTTTGATGTTTCTATTATCGAGATCGGGGAAGGCGTAATTGAAGTTCTGTCCACAGCGGGAGACAACCACCTGGGAGGCGATGATTTTGACAGCAGGATTGTAGACTGGATTGTGCGCAACTTCAGGGCTCAGAAAAAGGTGGATGTATCGAAGGACTTTGCGGCTATGCAGCGGATCCGGGAGGCAGCGGAGCAGACGAAGAAAGAATTGTCTACAGCTTCCACTTCCAATATTAATCTTCCCTATCTGACTCAGGTGAAGGGAGAACCGGTGCATCTGGAAATGACCCTTACCCGGGCGGTGTTTAATGAGCTTGTGCAGGATCTGATTGAGCGCACGCAGGCTCCGGTACAGAGCGCGTTAAGTGACGCGGGAATTACGCCTTCTCAGCTTGGCAGAGTCCTGCTGGTGGGAGGTTCCACCCGTATTCCGGCTGTGCAGGATAAAGTGCGGGCCCTTACCGGAAAAGAACCGTCCAGAAATATCAATCCGGATGAATGCGTTGCCAAAGGAGCGGCTATACTGGGAAGTGCGCTTCAGGGCAATGCTCTTACGGCAGCAGGAACAGGACAGAGCCTGCTTCTGATGGATGTAACACCCTTAAGCCTTTCCATAGAGACCGTGGGAGGCGTATCCACGTGCCTGATCAAGCGGAATTCCACGATCCCCACGCGCTACTCCAGAGTATTTACCACAGCTGCGCCCTATCAGAGCAGTGTGGATATCCATGTTCTCCAGGGAGAACGTCCTATGGCGAGGGATAACAAAACCATCGGAAAATTCCGCCTGAAAGGAATCCGCAAGGCTATGGCAGGCGTGCCTCAGATTGAAGTAACCTTTGACATTGATGTTAACGGAATCCTGAAAGTTTCAGCCAAAGACCTGGATACAGGAAAAGCTCAGTCTATTACAATTACAGCGGACGACCGGATGTCTGACATGGAAATCCAGCAGGCAATTCATGATGCCCAGGAATATGCAGGGCAGGATCAGCTGAGAAGAGACGCCCTTGAACTGATCGGAGAGGCACAGAAAAAGGCGGCGGAAGCCCGCCAGATCCTGAAAGTTCAGGATAAGCAGATGGAGAAAGGGCGGAAAAAGCAGATGAAAAAAGATGTATCTGCCCTGGAAAAAGTGCTGGCGAAAACAAGAGTTGACAAAGTTTCAGAAACGGACATGAACAATATCAGACAGACAATGCAGGTTCTGGAGGAGGATATGAATGCTGCAAATTAAACATATCTGTAAAGAGTACAGAACAGGCAGCCTGGTCCAGAAAGCGCTGGACGATGTCAGCCTGAACCTCAGAGACAATGAATTCGTGGCTATTCTGGGCCCCAGCGGCTCAGGAAAGACCACGCTTCTTAATATTATCGGGGGGCTGGACCGGTATGACAGCGGAGATCTGATCATCAACGGGATTTCCACAAAGAAATATAAAGACAGGGACTGGGATTCCTACCGGAATCATACCATAGGCTTCGTATTTCAGAGTTACAACCTGATTCCTCATCAGACAGTTCTGGCCAATGTGGAACTGGCTCTGACCATATCCGGAATCGGAAAGGCCGAGCGGCGCAGACGGGCGAAAGAGGCGCTCGATCAAGTGGGGCTTGGCGATCAGATTCATAAAAAGCCGAACCAGATGTCCGGAGGACAGATGCAGAGAGTGGCGATTGCCCGCGCTCTGGTCAATGATCCGGATATCCTGCTGGCGGATGAGCCCACCGGCGCTCTGGACAGCGATACAAGCATACAGGTAATGGATCTGCTGAGGG
>DXIU01000132.1 GCA_019112765.1 Candidatus Mediterraneibacter norwichensis
ACACTTCCCAGATGCTGATACTCTTCATTTTCATACTCAATAGAACCTTTCAGCCAGTTCTCACTGTCCAGATACATCACGATGCCGCACTGGTCAAACCGATGATGACTCTCCTCAAAGTCTGTCTTCACTATAAAGCTGAAATACTTTTCCTCTGTCTCCATCTGAAAGACAGGTGCATTATCGTTCCGGAAATGATAATATGTCCTTTGCCACAAATCTGTGTGCGGCTTCGTGACAATCTCCACCGTGTCGTCTGTTATTGTGTAACTCTCCGGTTCTCTTGTCCATTTAAACTTTGTAAAATCCATGTTCTCCTCCTTAATCTTCATAACATTCTTAAGCCATGTACGCTTCTCATACAAGGCATATCTGTCTGGCATATTTCTTTTCTGAATCTTCGATTACTTTGATCTTTCCCTGGCTGATTAGCTTTTCAATCCTCTGTGCGTACCACCAGTCTCCCACACCGATCGGATTATTCCCGAGAATATCTCCAAGCAGGCGGGCTTCCTTTTCCGGTTTCTCTGTGATTCTTTTCCAGATCAAGAAATCATAAAAATCTTCAGGAACACCGAGTACCCTGCCGTTTACCACAGCACGCAGGGAACTGTTATCCTCCTGAAGTTCCGCCCAGTTCCATGCATACATTTTCAACTCCATTTTGCTCAGTCTCTTTGCATGTGACAGATACTGAGCAAATTCTTCCGGGAATACTTCACCCCAGTGACTATATGAAACAATTGCATTATCCTGCTGCACTTTATATTCTGGCAGCCTTACAACGAAGATCTCATTTTCGTAATTCTGCAAAAGGCTGCACAGATGATAAAACCCGCAGATAGAGTATGGCGCGTTACTGTACCAGATCCTGACAGACTCACCTTTCTCGAGGAGCTCCTGTAAACGCTTCAGTTCATTACTGTAAACATCTCCCAGCTTTTGGCACTCCTCGTTCAGTTCCTTATCTCCGCCCCACTGATCCTGTACATACATGGAGCAGATCAGATCCTTTCGATACTGGCTGTTCACGCTTTCTTTTATATCTCCGGCATCCAGCATGAAACCAAGACAGATAACCTCGTCCCTGCCGCCGGACTGCCTTCTGTGCTTTAGCTTTATATCCCTCATAGTACCGGCTTCGCTTTCTCCGAATAAAACGTCTACCATAGATCCACCTCCGGCTTTTCCGCTCTGCTATCCCGATAAACTCAATATAAATTGATTCTGCATTTTCGTCAACTGAACCGGACTCAATTCTTGATTTTCTTTTCATGCTCCATTTTTCTATTTCACCCCTGCACTTTGCAACGCCTGTTCTGCTCTCTCCTTATCCTTAGCAGCCACAAACAGATGATACTCGTATGCTGCTGAAGCATTAATGAATGGCGTTCCATGAAATCTTCCCGGATTTGTCATCGGATTCGACTTGGAAGTATACTCAATCCCCTTGTCCGCAAGCACATCTTTCGCTCTGTTATATTCATTTATATCTCTTGTCAAATAAACTTCTTTCCTGAAAATCATCTCATTCCCCTTTTCCTGCAGATGTATGTTCTTGAATCTTTTCTCTGGATATGCTATATTCTTAATAGAAAAGGAGCAACCGCCCACAAGGGGTTGACCTATAATAAAGAGATAACATAGAATTACCACCTCATTACTCGCCAAAGTTACCGGGGTGGTCTTTCTATGCTTAATGCATTACTTCATAAACGTAAATACGAATGTAAGCAATGCCAGTATGAACATTCCAAAAGCCATCAGGTCTTTAAAGTCAAATGGCTTCTTGTCCATCAGCACCACTTCCATTCTATGTAAGAATAGAGGTCAGCCACCCTGCAACACGGTTGCTCCGTAGCTCATTCTATCATGATATATTCCACCTCTTCAATCCTTTTTTCATTTCCAAATCACGCTGCATTTCCCCGTCGCATTTCTGAACAGAAAAACTAGATAATACCTCTTTTCCCTTTCTACTTCCAGTTTCGTCTCGTAATTTGTCCCCATACAGGATATTACTTCCCGCCTTTTTGCATCCAGAACCTTTACCGCAACCGTTCCATCTGATATTTCCGAACGATATGTAAAATGGTAAATCCCCGGATCACGAAATCTTATCACTCGTTTTATCCGTCCGCTGCAAGCTGCAAATCGAAGCTGCGCATTTCCGTTTCTTCTTACATAACCGGCAAATATCACCGCAGTTTTAGCGCTGAATATAAGCAGTCCGTTGATATAAAGCAGATAAAACACAAGAATTAAACCTAATGCAAATGCGAATCCCCATCCCATAGCATCGTCCTTTCTGTCCGCATCTCTGGAGTTACATCAGCGCCGGCCCGCACTCAAATGCCAGCGCCATATATCTGATCTTTGAAATATTGTCTCAACAGCTATCGTCTGCTCCCTTCTTCATCACATAATTAACCAGCAGTATTCCTTGTCTCTCCACCTGCTGCTCCTGCACGACCCGATATCCTCTTTTTTCAAAAAAAGTCTTTGCCGTAATAGATGCATGGGTTGTAAACTCTTCTACTTCCGCCGCCTGTTCCAGTCTGCTGCAGAGCTCTGACGCGATCCCATACCGCTGAAAATCTCTGTGCACATACAGCCGATCGAGATATCCTGTATTGTCCATATCCGCAAAGCCCACAATCTGTTCCGTTCCATTTTCCTTGTCTGACGTCATCACCGCAACCAGTGTCATATGCTCCTGAAAGGATCGATCCCACGCCGCCAGATCTATATTTCCGTCAGCCCATGCATCAAGCTGTTTTTCTGTATAGTCTGCCGCATTGACAGTGTGTACCGTATTATAGAAAAGCTCCGCTATCTCTTTTATATCTTCCTGTCTGTACGCTCTGATTTCCATATCTATACTCCGTTTTTCTTCTGCATTCTTTCCACTCTGGTGAATTCATACGCAGGCACTCGTGCCAATTATCATTGATCGCTCTTAAAAGGCGCTATAAACAGAAAAATCATTACCACAAGCCAGGCAATATACAATGCATATGTAATTGAATTATTCCATGGAAATCCTGCCTCCGGATGGTTCAAGGCATATACAACAAATGCAATAGCCAATACAAGCATCAAAACGGCTATTATTCTCGAAAGTTTCTTAGTCATTTGACTCCCCTCCTTTGATAAAATCTCGTCTTCAACTTAAAGGGCTACCAGCCTCATCGAGCCTTAAGACCATAAATATATCGGCTGTATAATTATCATTATATCTTTCTGTCCGCTCAAATCCTGCCCTTTCATATAGGCGAACCGCACGCTTGCTTGATGACAATGAATCAAGATACATTTCTCCGTATCCATTCCGCTTTGCCTCTTGAATCGCTGTATTCAGCAGCAACCGTCCCAGTCCTTTTTTATGATACTGCTCCAGAAGATACAATGATTTCAGTTCGCACTTGTCGCTGTCCAGCTTTTTCAGTGCTACTGTTCCGATCATGTCTTCACCGTCAAAAAGGCACCAGAAATGCTCAAAATATTCTGATACATCGTTGTACATCTTATGGCGGCCATTCAGTTCGAAACATCTGCCCGATTGCGGCAGACATATTTCCAGAAATTGAAGCAGCTTATCACGATATTGCCTTTTATACTTTTGAATTGTGCACATATTACTCTTTAAAAAGATATCCTTCCCTTGTCAGGCATTTCAACGCCTTCGCTTCGTTTTCTTTTTTCACCAGAATGTAATCCGTATTATATGTAGAGACAACAAATATACCGATCTTCTCTTTTGCCAGAAGTGTAGATATTTTTGCCAGAATTCCTATCAGTGAGAAATCAAGGACTCCTTGGATCCGGAATGCCCGCCAGCCATCTTCGCGCTCTGTCGTGTTATCAGGCGCATCCTCCGTCAGACACACCAGCGAGTTTTCCTCATCCGTTTTACCGATAAAACAATATTCGGATTCCATATTTACTTTTGAATAATCCGTAACTTTACAAACTGAAAAATCTCTATGAATCTTCTGTAGTTCCATCTGCACTGTCTCCATTTCTTAAAATTTTTCAGCTCGCTCCATCGGCGTTCCCACTTCGATCAGATTCCCGTCCGGATCATAAAATCGAATTACTTTCTGTCCCCAGCAGTGAGTCATAAGTCTGTTGACATATTTAATCGAGGGATACATTTTCTCAAGTTTTTGAGCGAATGTTTCTATATCAGGCTCTTCAAAATACAATTCGCAGGTATTACTTTCCGGAATAATATCTTTTTCCAGAAATTTTTCCCAGATCTTTTTGTCCTGAAGCACCAGACCTTCGGTCAAAATCATATTTCCATCATTGTCAAGCACCGTATCCAGACCGAACAAATCGTGATAAAACTGCTTTGATCTTTCAATATCATCAACAGCGATCAATATATTTTTTAATCTCATCTCCACACCTCTTTTGTCATATTTACTTTCTAAACTACCATATTGCCTGCAGGATAAACGCGGACATTACCAGCACCGCAATCACCTGAATGACCATACTGATGCCATCAATCAGATAAGACGGCTGTCTGGTTTTTCTCATTTCCCTGATAAAAGAAATATCATATCCCATTGTAAATACTGCGTTTATAATTACCTCAATAACCAAAAACATTATCAGATTATTTTTGCCCCCATAAGAGATTCCTAATCCAATATGTGTAACGACAGTTTCCGGAATATTCTCCCAGTTCACAAGTAATAGAATTCCGCTCATTCCTATTATTATCCATGAAACATAGTTAATAATCTTTTTAATTTTATCCATTTATTGCTCCTTACATTGCCGATAACACTAAGACCTAATCTTCCAGTTTTTTCACTATGATTTTCAGACTTTCCGGATCTACAAAGCTGACTTTCTGTCCATATGTATCAATCATCGCCCGGGTATCTGCATCCTGCTCGTCAACCGGCTGTTTTTTCACCTGTTCATAGAGCATTTTCATCATCATTCTGTGTTTGAAACTCAGCTTTTCATAATCAATCCCGCCTCTCAGATGATAAAATTCCGTCCTGTCAGCAAGGGAGTTCGGTATCTGTCTGATCGCAGCTTTCCTGATATTCTCTACATTTTTTTCATCGGCCGGATCGGCAAGCCCTACTGTGATCACAACAAATCTTTTACACTTATCTGCCGAAATCTTTTTCGCTGTCTTTGCCATGCCCATGATGACGCCGGCATAAAGCCCGCCCACGTAGATGACTTCTTCATATTCATCCGGCTCCTTTATTTTATCGTACGGTAATGCTTCACATTTCAATCGTTCTGCTAATGCTTCTGCATATATTTTTGCTGTTCCATAACAGCTTCCGTATATAATGATCGCTCCCATATGCTTTCTCCCTGATTTTATATTGGGTTAATTTTCTATATTTTTCCTCCAATCTGCAACAGATGATCATTCAGCTGACACTCGAAAACCGTAATCCACAGCTCCGTTTCCCCACTGCCCCTGCACCAGATATACACATCCCGGCTGTGCGGTAAATTCAGGATTTCCTTTCTCATTTTTCTGTACTTCTACAGAAGTGCCTTCCGGTATCCCAGCCGTGCTGTCCTGATACTCTCCCAGCAAAGAATCATCCCATGAAAGTATCTGAACACTTTCCGGTTTTTCATCAAACTCCAGTTCCATAGTCATCGGCTCTGACAGTTTTGTCACCTCTGTGGGTTCAGTCTGCAGGATATGGGGTGCATCTGTAGTAATTGTGGTGCTTTCTCCATTTTCCTCATAAGTCCATGTATAGCCTGATGCCTCCGGGATCATTACCGCCACAGACGCCAGTTCATCCGTATAGCACACATTCAGACAAGGGAGCTGGGCGGGATCTTTTTCTGGGAAAAGCTCATCCAGATAATGTCCGTATTCCTGTATATACTTCTGGTTAGCCTGTTCTGTTCTTTCTATCTTAGTAATTCCGTGATATTGGGCAGGATATGACTGTGCCATAATCCCGTTTCCATAGATATTTACCACATCTCCGTTCATCAGATCCTGTTCTTTGATCTTCCCGCCCTCTTCATCATAGAGTTCTCCTTCAGGTATTGTCCCTGTAAACGGATACTCCGCTTCCAGATTTACAAAGAGACTGTTTCCATCGTCTTTTTGTAAATAGACTGCTGTCAGAAACTGCCCGCTGTCTGCCTGAGTTCCATCATCCGATGGCTTATCTTTCCTGAAATGATTTTGTACCGCGGCAAATACCGCTAATATAATAATCGCCAGTGCCGCTATTGCGATGACAACAGTTATTTTTTTATTTTTCCTCATTTTTCCTCTTCCTTTGTTATATAATTGATGAGCGGTTCCAGATATTTCTTGTCTGTCCAGTCGCATTTCTGTCCGACCGCACACATTAATGCTTTCATCCACGGTTCATATGTGGACGGATCCTTTTTCCCCACTGCTTTCTGAAGCATCCTGCACATGGTGCGGTCTGTGAATGTCATTGCCTCTTCATCCCATGCGCCGCGTCCGTAGAACATAGGAATATCCCGTAAATCCTCTTTCAAGTTATGCTCCTTAACCTCTTGCAGCGCCTTTTCATCATACGGCGAAGCACCCACACAGAATACTGCGGTCCGTCTGCCTGCAAGTGCGTTTTTATTCTTTCTGAGATAGGATATTCCGGCGATTCCCGAAGCATAAACCGCACCGCACAGAATGACTGTATTATAGTCATTCATTGTATCAGCTTTTGCTTTTTTTACTTCAACAGCGTCAAAGCCGGTCGCCTCCTGCAGCCACTGAACATATTTTTTCGTACTTCCGTATTTTGACTGATAGATAACAATGCCTTTGCTCATTTTTTACCCTCCAAATGTCCCGACTTCTCCCATATCTGCCGTGAATTCATACTCCAGTGACGTACCTTCTGCCCCCACAAGCCTGATACGGTTTTCTCCGGTTTCCGCTTTAATTATCTCTGATGCAGACTTCCCGTTTTCTTCTCCCGCAATACATTCTGTAAGTGTAGTTACCGTTCTGTCCGGGCTGACATAAATAAGCTTTGCCTTTCCTGCTGTAACTGTCAGGCTGTAAGAGATATTTACTTCTTTCTCTTCATCTGTATCAAATTCCCATATCGTATCCATTCCTTCCAGTTTTTCTGCAGAACCGCTCACAGTCTGATCGGACTGAGAGCCGCTGTAGTTTGTCAGATTATAACTGTTGGAATCCCCAGCCAGTGCCCTCTCATTATCATATACTCTTGCCCCGGTATTCATCACGCATCCCGACAGCAGCAGAACAGATAATCCCGCAGCTGTCATTATTTTCCACATTCTCTTCATAGTCCGTATCTCCTCTCGGCTGTTTCTGTGTCCATTATAATATAAAAGAGAGCATAAAAGTATAGTTTCTTCTACGCTCTCTTCCATAATATAAAATCTTAAGAATTGTCTTACAATCTCTTTACTTTTCTCAGTACTTTCCTGCCTGTTTCCCAGTCTCCTCTGCTCACTTCGGCCACATATCCGCCGCCGTTTTCCACCTGCCAGTGATAGAATTCATGTGCATCCTCAGACAGTCCCGAAAGCACCGCCATGATTGTACCGCCATGCACGATAAAGGCCGCACTGTCTGCCTCTTCACTCAGAAGCCGGCTGATCCATTTCTTTACACTGTCCACACACCTTCCACGAAATGCTGTCTGGTCCTCTCCTCCCGGAAATGCCGTCATCCCGCCGGATTCCATCCACCGGATATACTCCGGTTCATCTTTCAGGTCTTCATAAGTCTTCTGCTCATATTTCCCGAAATCACACTCCCTGAGCATCAGTTCTGTACAGATTTCCTGCCCCGGATAAATAAGTTCTGCAGTCCGGATGCACCGCTTCAGCGGGCTTGCGATGATACGCTGTACAGGCGGATACAGCTCGCCAATACTTTTTTCCTGACGCAGCTTGAACTCTTCCACCGCCTGTTCGGACAAATCTTCGTCTGTCCGGCCGATATACTGTCTCTTTTCATTGCCCGGCGTCTTCAGATGCCGGATAAATACAATCTTCATATTGCTCCTTATAACTTTCCTGCAAGAACGATCACCGCCAGCATCGCCAGCTCACACACCTGCAGGAAATACCCCGCCAGATCTCCGGTCGTTCCGCCGAACTTCTTTCTGCTCATCCTGTAGTAATAGACAAATACCAGAAGAGCCGCCGCAATCACGAGCGCCGCCACAGCCACGGAACCGCTTTTCCGGCTCCAGCCAAGATACAGCATGGCTCCCGCACACACAAAGGCACATATAATAAGCACGATGCGCACCCTTTTTTTCTGCGCCCCGTCCTGAAATGTCCGGAGCAGTCCGCTGTTCTTTGCCGCCTGAAATGATACGACAGAGATACCGCTCAAAGACCTCGAAAAAGGATAGATACACGCTGTCAGCGGAAGCATCCGTACATCCGCCTCGCCCCACAATGCCAGTACTGCCAAAAAGTACACGCACAGCCCGATCACGGCAAATGCCCCTGTATGCGGGTCTTTGAGTATCTGCAGTTTCTTCTCCCGATCGCCGTAAGAGCTGAGCGCATCGATGGTATCCGCATATCCGTCCAGATGGATTCCTCCCGTGACAAGAACAGGGATCAGTGTCATCACTGCCGCGAAAAACAGCTTTCCAAAAGACGTATACTGCAGGATCAGATACCCGGCTCCTGCCTGCAATAATCCGGTTATCACGCCCACAACAGGAAAAAAACACATCGCATACTTCATATTTTTTCCATTCCAGTCCACCATCGGCACAGGGATCTTGGAATACATAGATATGGCAATGGCAAATGAATATAACAGACGCATTTACTTGTACTCCTTATACTGTTCTACATGGATCTCATCAAATGTGCTCATCTCCCGGTACACGGAAAGTCCCATCTCCAGCAGCGGGATTACCGCTACAGCTCCGCTGCCCTCTCCAAGCGACATATTACAGTCGATAAACGGGGAGAGTCCCAGAGCCTCAAGCATTATTCCGCCTGCCGATTCTCCCGACTTGTGGGACGGCATCATGTAGTCTGCTGCTGCAGAGCACAGCCTGGACGCGCAGAGAGCTGCCGCCGAGGAGATAAATCCGTCAATGATTACAGGAATATGGCACAGTGCTCCTCCGAGGAATACGCCTGCAAGGCCGGCAATGTCGAGGCCGCCTACTTTCGAGAGCACATCCAGCACGTCCTCCCTGTCCGGATGGTGCAGCCCGATGGAGCGCCTGATCACGTCCACCTTCCGGTTCAGCCCTTCTGAGCTTAAGCCTGCGCCGCGGCCTGTCACTTCTTCAACTTCACGCCCCAGCAGAACGGCAGCCACCGCGCTGCTTGTAGTCGTATTGCCGATGCCCATCTCCCCTGTGGCAAGAAGATCATACCCCTGTCCTGCAAGCTTTTCTACAATATGGATTCCCGTAAGCACAGCTTTTGCCGCCTGCTCCCTTGTCATAGCAGGCTCATAAAGCATATCTTTTGTCCCGTACATTACCTTATATTCCGGTTTTGTTACCGCAGGCACATCCGACGCCATACCGATATCCACCGGAAAAAGATCCGCGCCCGCGATTTCAGCCATCAGACATACGCTTGTTGCACGCCGGGTAAAGTTTTCCGCCACAATGGCGGTCACTTCCTGTCCGGTCTGAGTCACGCCTTCAGCCACCACGCCGTTGTCAGCACACATAATGACAAGACCTTTTTTTTCGATCGTATAATCTGCCTTTCCTCTGATCCCGGCCATGCGGATAACTGCCTCTTCCAGCTTTCCGAGGCTGTACAGCGGTTTTCCTACTGTCTTCCAGTGCGCGGCTGCCGCCTCCATACTCTTCTGATCTGCAGGCTGTATCTCTCTTATCCTCTGTTTCAATTCTTTTTCGAATTCTTCTGACATCATCATTTTCTCTCCCCGTGCCGTTCTTCTCGCTATTTTATTTCCTCTCTCATCCAATCTCTGCACCGGTCCGAAAATCTGTATGCAAACTCCGGCATAGAAGGCAGATATAGATGGGGATATCCGGCAAAAAGGTTTCCATTCATATGGATACATTCCCATTTTCTTTTCCCGTCCGGCTTCGTCGCCACACAGTCATTACCGCAGTCGGTACTGTCCCAGTAGTGGAACTCATGCCCCCGGATCTGCTCGCCAGGTCTGAGATAAGCCTTTTTCTCTGTGCTGCGGCTAACCGCGCTTTCTTCCTCTTTTCCCGGAGCTGCCGCAATATTCACATACCCGAAACGAACCAGTCTGCCTGTCGGGTACGTCCGCCCTTTTATCACTCCCGCCATGGGATATGTATTGCCGTTTTTATCTTCCATCTCCTCATGCAGATACATAAATCCGCCGCACTCGGCAATGCACGGAAGTCCTGCTTCCAGCCGTTCTCTGATCTCCGCCAGAAGCGTCCGGTTGGCAGAGAGCCTTTCCCCGTACAGTTCCGGGTAGCCGCCGCCCAGAATCAGACCGCTGGTATTTTCCGGAAGTTTCTCGTCCCGAAGCGGGCTGAAAGGCACCAGCTCTAATCCGGCTTCTTCCAGAATCCCAAGGTTCGCTTTATAGTAGAAACAGAACGCCTCGTCCCGCGCAATGGCGATCCGCGCATATCTCTCCTGCTTTTTCCGATGAACTTCTGATCCGGCAGTTTCAATTTCGGCAGTCTCAATTTCAGGAGCCTCACCGGCAATCTTAAGGAGCTGTTCCAGATCCACGCTCTCCGTCAATATATTTCCGGCCCGCTCCGTCTGTTCTCTAAGATCTGTCAATTCCTGCGGCGTAACAAGTCCAAGATGACGGCTTTCCAGACGGAAGGCGTCATCTTCAGGCACATATCCCAGCACAGGGATTTTATGTCCGTATTTCCCGAGTTCCTGCTCCAGCATAGCTTTCAGTCTCGGATACAGCATCTTTGACACCCGGTTCAAAAGTATCCCGCATATATTGCTGTCAGCCCTGAACTCTGCCATGCCGCGGACAAGCGCCGCCAGAGAAAGGGCTGCTCCCCTGCAGTTGATCACAAGTATGACGGGCAGGTTCAGAGTCCGCGCCACATCGTAGGAGCTGCCGGCGTCCGTATCCATCCCTCTCCCGTCATAATATCCCATAACGCCCTCTGTCACCACAATATCAGCTCCGGATGCATGACAGATAAACTCCCGTCTCAGTTCATCCGGCTCGGAGAAAAAGAGATCCAGATTTCTCGAATCCACCCCAAGCACCTCTCTGTGGAACATGGGATCAATATAATCCGGCCCGCATTTGCAGGCGCGCACCTTAAGCCCCCGCGCCTGAAGCGCGGCCATCAGAGCACAGGATACCGCCGTCTTGCCGCTGCCGCTTGCCGGTGCGGCGATCAGTATTCCGGGGATCTTCATCGGGCCGCACTCCTTTCTTCCGGTCTCTCTTCAGCATCATCCCGCATCTCTCCGCCTGCGGAAATGATATATACCGGATTCTGTCCGGTCATCATGTGATATCTGCCAAGTACCCGTGAGCGGGATGCCATAATCTGCGTAACCTGGGCGTTTTTAAGCAGCCCTTCCTCGATCGCAGCCATTGCCTCTCCGACTGTCTCAAGCGATATGGCGTTCACCACAATCCTCACAGACGGATTTTTCTCAATGACAACGCGCAGGATTTCGCGGAGATTTCCCGAACTTCCTCCGATAAACACATGGGTCGGGGGCTCCAGTTCACGCAGGGCTGCCGGTGCCTCCCCCTCTACGATGCGGATTCCGTCTGTCCGGAATTTCTTACGGTTCTGTTCCAGAAGCCGGACCGCCTCATCTTTTTTCTCTATAGCATATACACGGATCCGGTCCCCGGAACGTGCCGCTTCCACCGACACTGAACCGGTTCCCGCTCCCACGTCATATACTACCGCATTCTCAGTAAGTTCCATCTGAGCCAGACTGACAGCGCGCACTTCCGCCTTTGTCATGGGCACTTTTCCCCTGATAAACTCTTCATCCGGAATATGAGGGCCTGTTCTCTTATCCGGCAGTGGATTCAGGATCATCGCCGCGCACAGGCCGTCCGCTTCACTGCCTGCGAATTCTCCCGGATGTCCCCATACGATCTTCTCATCCGGATAGGAAAGCCTGCTGCCGATATACACGGTCACGTCATCCATCCCATAGTCTTTCAGAGCGCTGACCATCCTTCCGCCCGCGTCTTTTCCTCCCAGAAGAAGAAACGTCTTATGGTTTCTGTTTACAGTCTGTATAAAATTTTCTTCCTGTCCGTGCAGGCTGATCAATGCCCCGTCCTCCCATGTTGTCTTAAGCCGGGCGGCAAGGAAGACAACAGATGAAATTCCCGGAATCATTTCCACCTCATACCGCCCGGGATCTGACGCAAACATCGCGGAAAGCCTCTTCGCACCGCTGTAGAATCCCGTATCTCCCGAGAGCACCACCGCCACATGCGGGTATTCCGGATGTGCCTCTGTATATGCGAATATCTTTTCCGCATTATATTCACACAGCTCGGGGATGCCCAGGTTTGTTCTTCCCTCTTCCCGTTCCGGCTGCTCCGCGCTGTGCCCTTTCGTTTCAGCCCCGCAGCGTACCTCCCGCGCTGCAGAGAGCATCCGCTGTGCGCCGATCATACAGTCACAGTTTCTGACTGCATCTGCCGCCTCTGCCGTTATTGAGGTTCTGCTGCCCATGCCTATTCCGATCAGAGAAATCTTCTGCCTTTTACACATCTTTATATCCTCTCGGCGTCACCATTCTGCCGTTTAATTCCATCGTATTTGAGTTTCCGATAAATACCGTTGTAAACATATCCACCTGCGTATCCCTGAGCCGCTCAAGCGAAAGAATTTCACAGCTTTCCCCGTCTCTTCCGATATTCCGCACAATGCCGCATACTGTCTCCGGCTTCCGGTATTCCAGTATCATCCCGCAGGCTTTCTGCAGATAGTCCGCGCGCTTTTTACTGGACGGATTATATATGCAGATAACGAAATCCGCTTCTGCTGCCGTCCGGATACGCTTCTCAATCTTTTCCCACGGCGTGAGCAGATCGCTCAGGCTGATAACCGCGAAATCATGCATCAGCGGTGCCCCGAGAACCGCCGCTCCGCCGGATGCGGCCGTGATGCCCGGCACAATCTCGATCCCTACATCAGGATAGTCCTTTCCGATCTCACAGATCAGACCTGCCATGCCATAGATTCCCGCATCTCCACTGCAAACCATTGCAACGTCCTGCCCCTTCTGTGCTTCCGCAAATGCCATGCGGCACCGGTCAGCTTCTTTTCGCATAGGTGTACTCAAAAATATCTTATCCGGAAACTCCTCCCGGATAAGATCAATATATACTGTATATCCGATTATCACCGGACATTTTTCCAGCACCTTCTTCGCCCGTATTGTCATCTGGTCTGCTGCTCCCGGGCCCAGACCTGTCACATAGATCCTACTCATTGTTCTGCTGCTCCGTTTCTCTGTAATTCATGCTTACTGCTCTTTTTCTGTTCCTGACGGCACGGATGCTTCCCGGAATTCTGTGGTAAAAGACGGATCATAGAGCTTCGAGCGCTCATACTCTCCCTTAAGTATCCTGCCCACCACGATCAGCGCCGTCTTCGTCACATTTTCCCTCGCTGCAGTTTCCGCAAGTTCTTTCACCGTACAGCGCAGTACTTTTTCCTCCGGCCATGTGGCCTTGTATACAATAGCCGCCGGCGTATCCGGATCATATCCCCCGTTGATCAGCTCGGCGGAAAGTTCTTTTAACATTCCGGTACTTAAGAAAATCACCATTGTCGCCTGATGGGCGGCAAAGCTTTTGATGGATTCTCTCTCCGGGACAGGCGTGCGCCCCGCCATTCTGGTAATCACTACAGACTGGGAAACTCCGGGCAGCGTATACTCCGCTCCCAGCGCCGCCGCCGCTCCGCAGAACGAACTTACGCCCGGACATACTTCATACGGGATTCCCATTTTTTCCAGCTCGTCCATCTGTTCCCGGATCGCTCCGTACAGACAGGGATCTCCCGTGTGGAGACGGACGACCTTTTTTCCGGATTTTTCTCCCGCGCTCATGACGTCCAGCACTTCCTCAAGAGTCATCTTTGCGCTGTTATAGATCTTGCAGTCTTCCCTGCAGAGGGATAAAAGTCCCGGATTGACAAGAGAACCTGCATAGACTACAATATCTGCTTCTCTTAGCAGATTCTGTCCCCGCACAGTGATAAGATCTTCCGCTCCCGGTCCTGCTCCTACAAAAGTAATCATCTTTTTCTCCCTCCTGTCTGTTTTTCCTTTACAACAAGCAGAGAATAATAACCTGCCTGTTCCGGTATTTCCTGCACGCTGAAATACAGCTTTTCATTTTCCATTCCGCAGTTTTCCACCATCACCGCCTCCAGCTCTTTCTCTGTCAGCAGACGCTTCACTTTCGACATCTTACGCCCTGCTTTCATGAGGACTTTTGTGCCCGGAAGATCAAGACTCTCTTCAATGTGGTAGGAAGCGGGCAGTACGTGGAGTTCCTGCCGGTTTTCAACCAGCGGGATATCCATCCGCGCCGCTGCCGCGCAGAAAGACGGGATGCCCGGCACGATCCGGGTAAGATATCCGCTTCGTTTCAGACGTTTATGTACATACATACAGGTGGAATATACCGTGGGATCTCCCAGAGTGAGGAAGACTACATTTTTTTCCTGATCCAGCAGTTCTGCGACTGCCGCCGCATCATTATCATGAATCGCCTTCAGCCTGTCTTTCTCCTTTATCATCGGCATCGGCAGATAGATCCGGTCCTTTTCTGCAATCCCTTCAACTGCGCCGGCCGCGATCTGATATGCCACACAGCGCTCCAGATACAATGCATTTTGTCCGTCCTGATTACCTGCGCTTTCATACACCGGCTCTTTCAGTGTACTGTCTGACACAGGTATGGCGATCACGCTGCACGCTTCCACTGTGCGGACTGCCTTCAGAGTCATGAGTTCCGGATCTCCCGGCCCGACTCCCACTCCAGTAAATATTCCGCTCATATGATGTTTCTCCTTTTTCTGCTATTTCTTGTCTTTGCGCTGCCTCTCTATCAGTCCCAGCAGCCTTTCGGCATTCTCCGTCTGTCCGAGAATTCCCTCTTCGCCGGAAAATACAACTGCTCCTGTCTCAAGCTCTCCGCCAGCTCTCTGCCGCAGATAAAATGTGATCCGCTCCATCACTGTTTTCATAATATCCTGAAGCAGCCCTCTGTCTTTTAATATTTTCACTGCCTCTGTCGTATTCAGGCACGCCATGATCTCTTTCACCACAGCGGCGTCTGCTCCCGCCATGGCTGCGTGGGATGCAAACACTTCCATCCTGCAGTCCGCAGTCCTTGAATGCGTATTCATAACTCCCGCCGCCAGCTTGATAAACTTTCCCACATGGCCGATCAGGAGAAGCCCCTTCATCCCGAGAAGGTTTGCGTCATCGATAGTATCCCCCACATAGTTGCTGCATTTTACCGCAAGATCCGGATTAATCCCCAGCTGATCCGTCAGGAAATCCATGCCGTAATTGCCCGGAACAGCATAACAGCAGGAATACCCGCTTTCTCTTAACATCTTCATTTCCAGATAAATCGTATCTGTCAGAGCCTTCTCGCTCATGGGCTCCACAATCCCTGATGTACCAAGAACAGACAGACCGCCGACGATTCCAAGCCTGGGATTAAATGTCTTTTTCGCAGCCTCCTCTCCCTCCGGGATTGATATGACCACGTTTATCTCTCCGCAGTAGTCATGTTCGCGGCACACACGCTCCACTTCCTCCGTGATCATCCTTCGGGGCACTTTATTGATGGCTGCCTGTCCGATCTGCTGTTCCAGCCCCGGCTTTGTTACTCGCCCTACACCTGTACCGCCATCCAGGATAACTCGCGGCACAGGGGAGTTTTCCACACCTTTTTCTACGCTCGCATATACAAGGATTCCGTCTGTTACATCCGGATCATCTCCACTGTATTTTCTCACTGCACAACGTACCTGATCCGGCATCCTCGTAATGGATTCCACATCCAAATACAACTCTATCCCTTTTGGAGTCATCAGTCTGACATGCCGGATCTCTTCCCCTGAAAGGAGCATCCGAACCGCTGCTTTTGCCGCCGCGGCCGCGCAGCTTCCCGTAGTCCATCCGTAACGCAGCCCGGAACGTGTCCTTCCGATCTCCTTATTCATGTCTGAGTTCTCCTGTTTCTTCTATAATTCTTCCAGCATCTGAGCCGGATTATCAGCAGCTTTCACTTTCCCGAACGCCTTGACAATCACTCCTTCTTCATCGATCAGGTATGTTGTCCGCACAACGCCCATAGTCTTTCTGCCGTACATATTCTTCTCTTTCCATACATCGTAAGCCTGAATACTTGTTAGTTCCGTATCAGAAAGTAAGGTAAAAGGCAGACCGTATTTTTCCTCAAATCTCTTGTGAGAAGCCACACTGTCTTTACTTACTCCAAGCACAACGGCCCCTTTCTCTGTAAACTGAGGATACAGTTCTCCAAATCCGCACGCCTGCTTTGTACATCCCGGTGTATTGTCCTTCGGATAAAAATAAAGCACTACCTTTTTCCCTCTGTACTCCTCCAGCGTATGCATTATCCCGTTCTGATCCGGCAATTCAAATGCCGGCGCTTTCGTTCCTGTTTCTAACATTTTCTTCTCCTTTCCCGGGCATTTGCCCGTTTCACTCCATCGCTTCTTCAATATGTTCCAGGAAAATCCTGCGAATCCCCTCAAATTCCCCCAGTCCTTTCATGATGACACGCACTTCATACCCCTCATCCTCAAGTTGACTCTTCCACGAATCCTCGTCTCCGGCCATGTCATTTTTTGCATGATCGCCGGCCACCAGCATAAAAGGCATAAGGGCCACTTTCTTTTTCTCCGCTATCTCCAGTTTTGCCATTACATTTTTCAGCTCAGGAAAGCTTTCCACCGTTCCTATCAGCACCTGATTATACCCCAGGGCATGAAATGTATACTCCAGCGTCGGATATGCGGAATTGGCGTGATGATCCGTTCCGTGACCCATAAGCACTAGCATCTCATCATCGTTAAGCTCTGTCTCCGCCATGACCGCATGAATGGATTTCTTATAATCATCCACACTGCTTAAAAGAGGTTTTCCCACTCGAATCCGCCTGAAAAGCGAAATGTTTTCCATCAGGTCCTCCATCATCCGGTCATTCTCTATTCCGTTTATGATATGGGTCGGCTGGACGACTACATATTCGATTCCGTCGGAGGCCATTCGTTTCACCGCTTCTCTCACTGTATCGACATCCATTCCCTCCGTTCTCTTTAATTTGCGTACGATCATATTACTTGTAAACGCCCGATACACACAGGATTCAGGAAATCTCTGAGAAATGTTCCGCTCGAGCACCTCAATCGTCTTTTTCATTGTATCAAGGTGGCACGTTCCGAAACTCACCACCAAAATTCCTTTTTTCACCTTTGCTGCCCCTTTCATATTAGTTGTTCAGTCTCTTTCTGCATCTTACTTATATGCTTACAGATTTTCTATCAGCGCCTCTACACTTTTAGGCAACGCCGTATCCTCCGATATCATACCTTTCTGTCTCAGACGTTCATATACCCTGACCACTACAGGCAGTTCAAACCCCGCTTCTTTAAGCACAGTTTCGTCGGAACATACTTCATCAGGTGTTCCCTGACGGATTACTTTTCCGTTCTTCATCAGAACGATTTCATCTGACCAGGCATATGCGTAGTCAATATCATGCGTCGCCATCAATACTGTAATCCCTTTCTTCGACAGCCCCTCCACAATCTCCTGTACTTTTCTTGTATGTTTCGGATCCAATGCAGCCACGGGCTCATCCAATATCATCACTTCCGGATGCATGACAAGAATGTCAGCAACGGCAACCTGTTTCTTCTGTCCACCGCTTAAAGCATGTACAGGACGGTCCTGAAACGGAGTGATCTCCAGCTCTGCGAGCACATGCTCTACTTCTCTTTTGGCAGTTTCTTCATCTGCTCCCAGATTCAGGATTCCAAACGATACCTCTTCATATACACTTGCCGAAAAAAGCTGGTTATCCGGCTCCTGAAACACAATCCCCACTTTGCTCCTCACATCGAGAAGACCTTTTCGTGTATAACTGATGGGACTGCCGTCGATCCATATCTTACCTCTGTCTGGTTTTCGTATACCGTTCAGGCAGAGAAAGAAAGTAGATTTTCCCGATCCATTTCCACCCATAAATGCCACTTTCGCCCCACGGCGTATCTTAAGGCTGAGACCGTCCAGTGCCTTTGCATCATTTCCATCATAAGTAAAGGAGACGTCCTGCGCCTCTATCACCCAGTCCTCTTCTCGCTTCATCTCATTATACTCCATCTTCACACATTCATCCACTTTATCCCCATATCCATATCAACACAAGTATAATATCAAACACCGCAATCGCGGCAATCTCGCCTGCCCTTGCCTGCTGATTCCTGGACAGCACTCTGATATTTCCATCATAGCATCTGGACTCCATAGCGTCATAAAGCGCATTGGACCGTTTCAACGCCAGAAGAAACAGAGCTGCTCCCATTGCTCCGAACGATCGTATACGGGTCTTCATATCTCTGCTTCCAAGGCGCGACTGCTGCGAGATCGTAATCGAATGCGCAGTCTCAGATAATACAAAGATAAAACGATAGATCAGCAGCATCAGCTCGATCAGAAGAGAAGGAAGATGCAGTTTCCTGCAGGCTCCAAGTATATCTGTCATCACAGTATTAAGTGACAGAAAATACAGGCAGGATACCGCGGAGAGCGCAGTTGCGCACAGGCCGGTTCCCTGCTGCACTCCCTCGCTGCTTCCTGTGATATACCATTTCCCGACAGAAAATGCAAAGGCATCCAACGGTGTTTCCGATACATTCACAATAATCGCACCAGTACCGACGATCAGAAAAACAATCGGAATCATAAGCAATTTTATATAATGGAAAAGGCGGATCCCGCCTTTTCCAACTGTCAATATCCCATTAACAACAAACACCAGTACAGCCACCCGGACTGAACGGCTTAAAATACATAATACAAGAGTCAGCACGGCATACATGAGCTTCTCTGATGCATTTACATATCTTAATTTTGACTGATAGCTCAGCTTATCAATCAGGATCATCTTCTTCTCCTGTCTTCATCATCCATTTTCTCCGCTCCACAAAACGCCCCATAAAAAAGGCTATCACTCCCACGCCGATACCAGTCTGCACACAAAAGAGCAGACTTTCCAGTTCTCCCGGAAGTTCCCTGCCCAGAGCCGTCTCAAGAACAGGAGTAAACCAGGGTTCATACTCTCCATGGATTTCTTCTACCATTACACTGCCCGCGTCATCTGAGCCGCCGAACTCTGCGCCCCGCAATGCAGCTACCGGTATTACCGCGATCAGTACGGCTATAATAAGCAAAATAATAACTGTCTTTGTATTCTTTGTCATGATACTCGCGTCTCCTTTCCTCCACTTAAGAAACCAATACTCTTAAGTTCCGGTTTCGCATAGGTTTCAAGGCCAATCACGATAACGACAGTGAGGATACCCTCGATGACGGCAAGCGGAAGCTGCGTTGGGGCAAACACACCCAAAAACTTTACCGCCGACGCCACCACGCCGCCCGCCTCAGAAGGGTATGCTAAAGCAAGCTGTACGCTTGTCACACAGTATGTAAAAATATCCCCTAAAAATGCAGCCAGAAAGACACCCACACAACGGTTGACTTTCGCAGCCCGGCATAATTTATAAATTCCAAATGAAAGCAGCGGACCTGCAATCGCCATGGAAAATGTATTAGCTCCCAGAGTTGTCAGTCCTCCATGAGCAAGCAGTACGGCCTGGAATATCAAAACAATAATGCCCAGCACGCTGACTGCTGCAGGGCCGAAGAGAATTGCACCCAGCCCTGTTCCCGTCATATGGGAGCAGCTTCCTGTCACGGACGGAATCTTCAATGATGAGATCACGAACACAAACGCCCCTGACATGGCAATCAAAATCAGATTTCTTCTGTTTTCCTTGACTTTGTTCTTCAATGAAATAAATCCTGCTATCAGAAACGGCAGGCAGATGACTCCCCATGCCACGCAATAACCTGCCGGCAGGTAGCCCTCCATGATATGCATCGCATTCGATGCAGGTGCGATGACATACAACGCAGCAAATACGATGTATGCCCTCAATAAGATTTTCTTTTTTGGCATTGCTTTTTCTCCTTTTTGATCATATTCCCGTAATCCCCAGATCCATTTAAAAGCGAATATTCTGACTTAGGTATCATCACAGATGTCTCTGCCTTCCCAGAAATTTTAATCCCAGTGGCTCTGATCGAAACATCGCTCCTCCAATACAGCAACGGGTATTGTGCAGGATTCTCACCTGACTTCCTCTATATCTTTTAAATGTATGCCGGATCTGGCTTTGCATGGTGCTGACTGCAAGCGGATGCACCATACTTAGTACTCGATCCCTTTTCTTGCCCGTATTCCCCGGTCAAAGGGATGTTTTACCTTGCAGATTTCTGACACATAATCTGCCAGCTCCACAAGACTTTCATCCGGATTGCGTCCTGTCAGGACTACTTCCAGATACTCCGGTTTTTCTCTCAAAAATGTGAGCGCTTCTTTCTGCGGAATCAGTCCGTAATTATATGCTGCCATAAACTCATCCATAACAAGAACGCCATAAGCTCCTGAACATATCTGTTCCCGGATATCTAGCCACAGTTTCCCATACATCTGCCGGACTTCCTTTTTTTCCCGCTCTGAGAGCGTATTGTAAAAACCGTATGATCTCTTCAGATGGATTACCTTGATTTCAGGAATTGTATCAAGTATATTAAGTTCTCCCGACTCTTCATTTTTCAGGAAACGGGCAAAGAGCACTTTCATGCCGCAGCCTGCTGCTCTGACTGCCAAACCTGTAGCCGCAGATGTCTTTCCTTTTCCGTCTCCGCAATAAATATGAATAAGACCCTGAATCATTTTGTTCTTCCTCTCTGTAAGATCCTTTTCATTCTATCATAGATGCTGTTTGTCTGACAAGGCATCACGGCAAGTCTGGTCATGCCAAATAATCCGAACCTCTATGATTTTTGTCCGCAACATGATATAGTTATCTCGTTAAATATGAACTTGCCGAGGTGATAAACTTGATTAATAATATATATGAATATACAAAAATACGCGAGAATATCTGGCAAATTGCAGAAGACGACGGCGTATGCTGTACCCTTGTCAAAGGAAGTAAAATGGCAGTTTTAATAGATACAGGGTATGGAAGAAGAAATTTAAGAGCATTTATTGAAGAGAATGTTACTACTCCATATATCGTAATAAACAGCCATGGACATCCGGACCATATTGGGGGAAATCATTGGTTCGATACAGTTTATTCTTTAAGAAAAGAATGGGATGTAATTAAGCATTTTGAAGAAAACGGGCCAAAGCTGTATAATCTGAAAGAAATCCAAATAGGCCAGCACATTTCATTAGGAGACCTAAATATTGTGGTAGTATCTTTGGCCGGTCACACGCAAGGTTCCATTGGATTTATCGTGCAGGAAGAAGATATCCTGATTGCCGGAGATGCATTAAATGAAGGGTTATGGTTATTTAATTACGGTTCTTTATCGATGACAGATTTATATGAAACGATAAAGGCGACTATGACATTAGATTTTTCGACCTATCTTTGTGGCCATAGCAATAAAGAATATAATAAAGAAAAATTAATTTCACATATGAGAAATATCGAAAATCTAAAAATAGATCGCAGCACAAAACAAAATACGATTGGATTCGAAACTTATTGTAGTAAATATGAAGATGTTAAAGGAAAATCGGAGATTGTATTTACAATAGATAAAATAGAAAGGTAAAAAGTCTGAAAACACACCGTTTTCAGACTTTTTATTATAATTGTTTTACACATTCTGCCCTAAAATTTCAGGGATTTTTAGTTATGTAATTTAGTAACGAACATAAATCATGTTGCTTGGAACCGGTCCAACCGTTACCTGAGCGCCTCTATGCGGGGCATGTATCATCTGACCGTTTCCTATGTAAATACCACAATGTGTAGAGCTTGTACAAACATCACCCGGCTGCGGATTACTTACTCTTGTCCATCCCATAAATGTATATGTTGTACCAAGTCTTGAATAACTTCCCGTCAGTGCATAACTTACAAGTCCGGAGCAGTCAAATGTATTCGGTCCGACTGCGCCCCACTCATACCAGCATCCGATCTTGCTGTATGCACGATCGACGATTGCGTTTCCTGTCACTGCGCTATACGACGGTTCGCTGCTTCCGCCTCCTGAAGAGGTGTTGGAAGAAGTGTTATTATCTGTATTAGTAGTAGTATTTGTATTCGTCGTTGTATTATTGCTCTGCTGCTGAGCTGCTGCAGCTGCCTGCTGTCTCCGCTGTTCTTCCAGCTGACGCTGTCTCTCAGCCTCAGCCTCCTGACGATCTTTTTCTTCCTGAACCTTTCTTGCAGCTTCCTGGATCATTCCATCCAGATCTGAAACCTCATCCTCTTTAGAAGAAATCATCGAATTCAGATCTTCCTGCTGCTGCTGATATTCGCCTTCAAGATCCTCAAGATCCGCCAGCTCCTTTTCCCGCTTGGTCTGCAGCTCTTCAATCTCCTGTACTGTGTTGGCATATTCTTTAAGCTGATCCCGATCATATTCGTGTACCTGCTGTGAATATTCAGCCTGTGTCAGCATACTGGAAATATCGCCTGAAGTCATAACCTTTTCCATCGTAGCTGTGCCGCTGCCTGCTTCATACATATATTTGATACGAAGCTTCATAGCATCATACTGTTCCTGGCGTTTTTCTTCCGCAACTTCAAGATCCGCTTTTATCTTAATAATCTCTTCACCTTTGGCGATCAGCTGATCTTCCAAGTCCGCCAGTTTTGAGACGATTGTATCCAGATCCGACTGAAGACTGTTCAGTTCGCTCTGAGCTGCTGCTTTCTGATTTTCAAGATTCTCCTGTTTCTCCTGAAGACTCTCAAGTGTATCAGGCTCAGCAAACACCGGAGTAACTGCCATTGAACAGGTAAGAACTGTTGCGATGAACGCGCTATGTACTCTTTTTCTTAATCTCATCTCTTCACCTTTCCCTATTATATTATCTATATCCCCACATATATGCATAATACAACAGAAAGGATTGTTTTTCAACAGTATTTCTGAAAAATCACACATTTGCAGGATGGTATATTTTTCTATAATCTTAATATGTAATAGATTATAATAAATTTTAACAGGTATTTCAATAGTTTTTTAACATTTCTGTAATATTTTATTCTATATCTGATGTATTTCCATAAATGAAAACCGGATCCCTGAGACACAACCTCCGAATCCGGTTTTCTAAAGAATTATTCAATTAATAACGCACATAAACCATACTGCTCTGAACCGGCCCGACTTTAACAACATCACCTGTATGCGGCGCATGGATCATCATGCCGTTTCCAATATAGATACCGCAGTGAGTAGCGCTGGTACAGATATCTCCTGGCTGCGGATTGCTCACACGAGTCCACGACATAAAATCTGTTGTAGACCAGGTATGTACATAGCTTCCTGTCAGACAGTAACTGACAAGTCCGGAACAATCAAACGTACTCGGACCGGCAGCTCCCCACTCATATGCGCATCCGATTTTGCCTTGCGCACGGGCGACAATACTGCTTCCTGTTGACGAATCGTAATCAGGAGTATCTGATGAACTATTATTTCCAGAGCTTCCGGCATTAGTATTTTCTGAATCGGCCCCATTACTGTTATCAGAAGTATTATTGCTCGTCGTTCCACTGTCTGTATCAGATGCATTTCCCTTTGACGTACTATCCGAAACTTCATCTCTTTCATCATCTGCCGCGGCAGCCTGAGCCTCTTCCCGGGCCTGTCGTTCCTGTTCCTCAACAACTTTCCTTGCGGCCTCCTGCAGCATTCCGTCCAGATCAGAGATTTCATCCTGCTTTGACGCAATTGTTGTATTTAACTCTTCCTGCTGGGTCTGATATTCCGACTCCAGATCCTGAAGATTCGCCATCTTTGTCTCAAGTGTATCCTGAAGATCTTCAATCTCCTGTACCGTTTCTGCATATGCCTGGAGCTGCTCACGGTCATATTCATGTACCTTCTGAGAATACTCAGCCTGTGTCAGCATACTCGTGATGTCTCCGGAGGTAAGGATTTTCTCAAGGGCGGTTACGTCTCCGCCCGATTCATATATGTACTTGATGCGGAGTTTCATTGCATCATACTGGCTCTGCCTCTTATCCTCTGCGGCAGCCAGATCATCTTTTGCCTGGCTGATCTGCTGCCCTGTATCGATCAGTTTATCTTCCAGTTCAGCCGTTTTTGACAACAGTGCCTCCAGCTGTACCTGCAAACTGTTCAGTTCACTCTGTGCCTCTGATTTCCTGCCCTCCAGATTATCCTTCTCTTCCTGAAGACTGTCCAATGAATTTGCAGGTTCTGCCAGGGCCGGAACCACTGCCAGCGAACAGACAAGAGCCGTTGCAAGAAACGCGCTGCAAACTTTTCTGTACCTCATTCTGCCACCTTTTTCCACATAACCTCGTCATGTTTCATTCTTTTACATAATACAGCAGAAACACAGAATTTTCAACACGATTCAAAAACAATTCACAGAATTATTTACTGTATATTCAGGTTTGTATACCCCATCAGACTCTCGTCAACATCTCTTGCAGCCTCACGTCCCTCGCGGATCGCCCATACGACAAGCGACTGTCCTCTGTGCATATCACCGGCTGCAAATACATGTTTGATATTTGTCGCATATTTACCCGGCTCTGTCTTTACATTCGTCCGCTCATTGACTTCCACACCGAACGCTTTCGTGACATACTCCTCGCTTCCGAGGAATCCTGCTGCGATCAGTACAAGATCTGCGTCTACCGTGTACTCGCTGCCCGGAATCTCTGCCATATACATTCTGCCGGTCTTTTCATCTTTCTTGCTCTCCAGCTTGATGAGAACAGCTTTACAGAGTTTTCCTTTCTTGTCTTTCACAAACTCTTTCACCGTTGTCTGGTAGACACGCGGGTCATGTCCGAACACGGCGATCGCTTCCTGCTGGCCGTAATCTGTCTTGCAGATTCTCGGCCACTCCGGCCACGGGTTTGTCTCGGTTCTCTGATCCGGAGCTTTCGGCATCATCTCCAGCTGGAGCACAGACTTGGCGCCGTGGCGGATGGAAGTACCGACGCAGTCATTGCCTGTATCTCCGCCGCCGATAACGATAACATTTTTCCCTTTCGCGGAAATATATGTTCCGTCTTTAAGCTGCATATCGTGAGACCAGAGAGCCTTCGTCGTTGACTTCAGGAAATCCACTGCAAAATAGATGCCCTCCGCGTCACGACCCGGGGCTTTGATATCACGGGGATGGGACGCTCCGCAGGCAAGGACGATGCGGTCGTACTCTTTTAAGAGCTGCGCCGGTTTTACATCCTTTCCCACATTGCAGTTCACGCGGAACTCAACGCCTTCTTCCTCCATGATCTTTAACTTTCTGTCAATATACTGCTTCTCCAGTTTCATATTCGGAATACCGTAGCGGAGCAGTCCGCCCGGTTTGTCCTCCCGCTCGAACACAGTGACCTGATGTCCTCTTCTGTTGAGAAGATCCGCTGCCGCCAGTCCGGACGGACCGGAACCGATGACAGCTACTTTTTTGCCCGTACGCACTTTCGGCGGACGTGCTTTTGCATAGCCCTTATCATACGCATTTTCAATGATGGCGTATTCATTGCTCTTTGACGCCACCGGATCCTGGTTCAGGCCGCACGTACATGCATTCTCACAGAGAGCCGGACATACTCTGGAAGTAAACTCCGGGAAGTTATTTGTCTTTGCCAGACGGTAATATGCCTCCTCCCAGTTGCCGTTATAGATCAGATCATTCCACTCCGGCACAAGGTTATGCAGCGGGCATCCGCTGGCCATCCCCATCAGATTTAAGCCTGACTGGCAGAACGGCACGCCGCACGCCATGCACCGCGCCC
>DXIU01000133.1 GCA_019112765.1 Candidatus Mediterraneibacter norwichensis
GGAAAAAGTGGGGTGGGAGTCCGGGTATGGTGATGGGGAGCCGTAAAGCGGCGCCGGCACTTAGAGCGCGTCCTTTGCGCTCTTATGTACCGCTGCGCCGCGATCCGAGCGGAAGCGTGCTCTCCGGCACCATACCCGGACTCCCCGGCGGAAGTTCTCTCCACCCACAAATTCAAATTTACAGAGAAAACGCTGTGTTTCTTGCAACTTCTCCTTTATAAGATTATAATAAAAAAAACTTTTATGGGTACTCTTGATATTATATATACGGAGGTTAAACCGGGATGAGAAAATTAGTAAAATCCGTTCTGGCAGCAGTACTGACGGCGTCTGTCGTCATCAGCCTTCCTGCAGTGGCCTATGCAGATGGGGACGATGCGGAAGCAGTTAAGAAAAAATCTTATGAGACAGCACCGGATACGGACAGTCTGAGGGGATGGCCGGAAGGCCCGAAGGTATATGCCGGGGCTGCAATCATTATGGATATGGACAGCGGCGCCATACTGTACGGCAAGAATATTGATGAAAAGAGGTATCCGGCCAGTATTACAAAACTGCTGACGGCACTGGTGGCAGTGGAAAATTCCGGTTTTGAGGATGAAATTGTATTCTCAGATGACAGCATATCCTTCCTGGAATATGATGATGCCCACATCGGAATGAAGCCGGGGGAGATTCTGAGTATGAAGGACGCTCTGTACGGGCTGCTGCTTGCCTCGGCAAATGAAGTAGCGTATGCCATCGCGGAAAACGTAGGCGAAAAGATGGGCGGAGGATATGATACCTTCATTCAGGCAATGAATGACAGAGCGGCAGAGCTTGGGTGTACCGGATCTCACTGGACAAACGCCAACGGGCTTCATGACGAAAATCATTACACAACTGCTCATGATATGGCGCTGATTGCGGCGGAAGTGTCAGAACATCAGGAACTGCTGGATATTATGCAGACACTGAATTATACCATTGGAACAACAAACCTTGTGGATGAGACACGGACATTCCAGCAGCATCACAAGATGCTCTGGCAGGGGAACAGCAATTACTATGAGTACTGTATCGGAGGGAAAACCGGGTATACAGATGATGCGGGCACAACCCTGGTGACAATGGCAGATAACGGGCAGATGCGTCTGGCAGCAGTTGTTCTTTATGATTACGGGACAGATGCATACGTAGATACCCGGGCAATGTTTGACTATACTTACAGCAATTTTTCAAAAATCAGCCTGCTGGAACAGGAGAAGCCGGATGAGATCAGAAGTTATACGGACACTGAGGCATATGTAGTGCTTCCGGCGGGAATAAACTATGAAGATCTCGAAATGGAGATCACCGTTCTGGATGAGAAGGAAGGAACCGGGAAGGTGACCTATCTTTACCAGGGACAGAACGTAGGAAGCACGGAGGTTACTCTTACCCCGGAATATGTACAGTCGGCCACCGGCTATACCACCCGGCTTCAGATCAATGAAAAATCGGCAGAATTCGGAAAAGATATCCGGGCGGACGAGGGGATCCCCCTGTGGGGCAGAATACTGATCGGGGCAGGCGCGGCCGCGGCTGTACTGGCTGTATTACTGATTCTGGCAATTCTGCGCCATAAGCGGAAAAAACTCAGGATCCGGAGGAGAAGGCAGCAGATGCTTGCGGAAAGAAGGAGGAGAGAGCGCAGGAGAACTCACGACAGACAAAGGAGATATGAATTATGAAAAGGAAGCCTGCACTGATTCTGCGCGCGGCGCTGACGGCGGCCGCGGCGGCAGGATGCGGGGCAGAGATCAGCCTGGCAGATATAAAGGCAGACGGGACTTATGATAAAATCCTTGCAAAATATTTAAAATAAAGGAGGAAGGGAAAATGTTTTGTAGAAATTGTGGAAGTGAGATGAAAGACGGGACGAAATTCTGTCCCCGGTGTGGAACGCCCGCCGCGGCGCAGAGTTCATCGGCGCAGGATATGGGAGGACAGGATCCGGGTACATATGGAACCGGGCAGCAGGGACAGCCGTCCGGGGAACAGAATCAGTGGACAGCGCAGCCCGGACAGCCGGCCGGAGGACCGCAGCAGTGGCAGGGAGAGCCGCCGCGGAAGAAAAAAGGTTCAAAGAAAAAGGTGATTATTCCGGTTGCTGCCGCGGCAGTAGTTGCGGCTGCGGGAATCGGCGCGTTCGCATTTACACAGAGTAATTTCTTCCAGTCGAAATTCTCCAGTCCGGAGGAATATTATCGTTCGGTAGAAGAGGCTTATATCGACAAGGAGATGGATGCGCTTTCCAACGCCGTTTCCGGGGAAGAGATTAATGAAATTACTGCCAGCGTACAGCTGGAAGACGCAGGCGTTGCAATGCTTGGCCTGAGCGGCTATATTTCTGATGCGGAGATAGCTGCTCTCGGGGATCTTGAGGCGCGCATAAGTACCGGAGAGAACAATGGTATTTCCGGAGCGCAGGCAGCGCTGTATTCCGGGGAGGAAAGCATTATCAGCGCAAATGCCGTAATCGATGCGGACAGTGGAAATCTGTATGTGCAGATCCCGGAGCTTTCCGAATCCTACATCCGGATCAGCCAGGACGCGGCATCCATGGACTTCGGAGAACTTCTCAACATGAACACGGTTCTGGATTTCAGCATGCTTCCGGATATGCTTCCGAAATATCTTGATGTGATGCTTGATTATACGACTGATGTGGAACGGCAGGATTCAACGCTGACGGTAGGCGGTATCAGCCAGGATGCCACTCTTCTGGAGGTAAGGATCGGCAGCGATCAGCTGAAGAATATTGCAGTAGATCTGATGGAACTGATGCAGAATGATAAAGACCTGGAAGAACTGCTGGTGAATCTGGGGGATTACATGATGGCAACAGATCCCTATTTCGGCTACACCGGCGAGGAGTTTTACGCTCAGGCAATGGATCGGCTGCAGGAAACGATAGATGAAGCCAGGGCGGAAGAAGTCCCGGAATCCGCAGCTGTTGAAATGGATGTGTGGGTTGACGGAGACGGAAATATTATCGGCAGAACCATTACTCTGATTGACAGCGAAGAGACGCTGGAAGTCTTTAACAGCCTTACAGCTGAGGACGGCGGAAATTATGCGACGGAGTTATCTGTCGGCGATATCAGCAACGGGGACTATGTATCTCTGGAAGGCGAGGGGACAGTGAATGGAAATCTTGCAGAGGGAAATTATTCTCTGAAATCAGCGGATGAAGAGGTTGCGCAGATCAGAGTGTCAGATTACGACGTGAAACTTGCAGAAGAAGGATATCTTAACGGCACCTTCCTCTTTACATCAGATGCGGACCCGAGTCTGGCCGGATACGAACTCCAGGCACAGATCAGTTCGGACAGAAGCAGTACCGATGCGGTTGTTTCGATTATGAGCAGTGAAGTGCCAATTGCCACGCTTAACCTGGGATTTTCCGGTGAAGGCTCCTATGAGCCCGTACTGCCGTCTGATGAGACAGTTTATGACGGGGACGACAATGAAGATATGTCCGCGTATGAAAGCGAAATTGATCAGAATGCCCTGGAGGCCCGTATGAGAAACAACGCATTCCTGTCATGGATGATGGATAACTTATGATCCGGCAGAGATTTGTGACAGAAAAGACAGATTTATGTATAGAGACAGGCAGATACAGAATATGGAAACAATGATACAAATCAGAAATCTATCAAAACATTATGGCAGACGAAAGATTCTTGCCGGGATATCTCTTGATGTCCCGGCAGGAAGCTGTATTGGCATTCTTGGGGAAAATGGCTGCGGAAAGTCTACAATGCTTTCCATTCTGGCAGGCACGCTTCAAAGGGATACAGGAGAGTTCCTTTACGGGGAAGAAGATCTGTTTCAGAACCGCCGGCGCCATGCCCGGGCCGTAGGATATGTTCCACAGGGCACCCCCCTTCTGGAAGAGCTTACAGCGCTGGATAATCTGCGGCTGTGGTATAAGAACCGGAAGCAGATTGAGGAAGAGCTGGAAAACGGCGTTCTTGGCATGCTTGGAATACAGGATTTTCTGAAGGTTCCGGTTTCCCGGATGTCAGGAGGGATGAAGAAACGGCTGAGTATCGGGTGCGCAGTAGCGCATCGGCCTCAGATTCTTCTGATGGATGAGCCTTCTGCGGCGCTGGATCTGATCTGCAAGGAAAGAATCGCCAGCTATCTGATGGAATTTAAGCGTCAGGGCGGGATTGTGCTTCTGACCACACATGACATCCAGGAGATTCCGGTCTGCGATTCACTGTATATTCTGAAAAAAGGAAAACTGAATTTCTACGAGTATGACGGAAATTACCATCACCTTGTAGGAAATTTATAGGAGGCCGGGATGAGATATTTCCTTTTGCAAATCAAAAAAGTATGTAAGGCGCTTCCCTTTCTTCTTATTACAACCCTGGTGCTTACAGGGATCCTGGGTCTGCTGGCTCTGGCTCAGACGAGGGAGGCGCAGGCAGATGAAGGAAGGCAGAAGATCCGGCTTGGCATTGTGGGAGACGCGGAGGATGAATTTGTTAAGAATGGAATTTCTCTGCTCCAGGAGATGGATTCCTCCCGTTTTACCTGTACCATAGAGCAAATGACAGAGACAGAGGCCCGGCAGGAGCTGGAACGGCAGGAAATCAACGGATATCTGATAATACCTGATGACTTCGTGCGTTCTGTTATGTCGGGGGAAAATGATAAAGTGACATTTGTTACGGGAACTGCGCAGTATGGACTGGGAACTATGCTGGCGAGGGAACTGGCCGATGCGGTATCCACACTGCTGACAGAAACACAGTCCGGCATATATGCGTTTATCCGTTTCGCACGGCAGGAAGGAGAGACGGATTCTCTGGACGAACAGATCCTTCAGATGAATTTCCGGTATTTTGATGTTGTACTTCCAAGGGCGAATATTTATGAGGTTGACACACCGGATTCTGCCTCGTTTCTTTCTGTACAGGGGTACTATTTCTGTTCGGTTCTTTTACTGTTTTTCCTCTTTTCCGGGACAGCCTCCTGTTATCTTTTTATCCGGCGGGAGGACTCTCTGGGACGGATGCTTGCCGTACAGGGACGGGGAGCCCTCGGCCAGTCTCTTGCTGAGTACGGAGCGTATTGTGTACTGACAGGTCTGAGTTATCTGGCCCTGTCAGTAATTCTGCTGTCAGTGTCCGCTGCGGCCGGGATAACAATACCGGAGCTGGAGGGAAATGGACCGGCGGGGCATATGAAAGTGCTTCTGGCCATGGCTCTGCTGATACCGGTGGTAAGCGCGCTGCAGTATTTCCTTTCTCAGCTGGTGCACAGTCTGGCCAGCGGAGTGCTGCTGAGTTTCTGCTGTGTAGCCGCCCTTGGCTACCTGTCAGGATGTTTTTATCCGCTGTCTTTTTTCCCGCCGTCCATACAGAAAATTTCCGCGTGGACGCCTGCAGGGCTTCTGATGGAATATCTGCAGAGAATCCTTACCGGAGACAGCGTGGGAATGCTTCCGGTTCTGCTGATGCTGTGGGTTCTGCTGTTTGTGGGAGTATCCGTGGGCGTGAAAAAATTCCGGCTGGCACATTGAACCTGTTCGGATATGTGCGGACAGGGCTGATGAGGAAATGGGAAAAGTGAGGAAAGTTACATGATAAAAAACGGATTTACATGGTATCTGCTGCTTACGAAAAGACTGCTGAAAAAGCCGTCTTTCTGGGCTGTTCTGCTGCTTGTGCCTGTTATGGTGTTCGGCCTGGGGCTGGCAGCACAGGAGGAATCTCATATTCTGCGCATTGCCGTTTATGCAGAGCCTTCCTCTGATCCGCTCGGCAGCCGGATTGCAGAAGACCTGGAAGAACTGGATGGAGTTGTGGAATATACAGTCTGCGGCACGGAAGAAGAACTCCGCAGAGAAGTGTCCCTTTCACAGGCAGACGCAGGTTATCTTCTTCCCGCTGAACTGACCGGTATGATGGAGGCATATCTGGCGGGCCGGGAAAGCGAACTCCCTTACGATGGACATCTGATCTCCGTAATCGCAAACGAGGATACGATTCAGCTGCAGCTTGCCCGGGAGCAGTTCTTTTCTGTTCTTTATCCCTATCTGTCCGAACTGGCGGCAGAACAATTTACCCTGGAGCAGAAAGAATTTGCCGGACTGAGTGAGGATTATGTAAGAGAGAGGATCCGTGCGCTGTACAGCGAAGAGCGGGTGGAGGACTCGATTTTCCGGTTTGCCTATGGAACCGATGCGCCGGAGGTGGATCTGGATCAGAACAGCTATGTGATGACCCCGGTCAGAGGTATGCTGTCTGTCTTTGTATTTTTTACAGGACTGACCATGGGAATGTATCTTATGAAAGACCGGAAGGCCGGAATGTTCCAGTGGGTCAGATACGGGAAAAAACCGCTGTATTACTGGCTCAGTATTCTGACCGGAACTGTTCTTGGCGGAATTGCCGCTTATCTGGGACTCTGGATTTCGGGTACATTTACAGAATGGTGGAGGGAACTGCCGCGGATGGCACTTCTTGTTCTGGCAGCTGCGGGATTTTCAGGTGTTTTATGTCAGCTGGTGAGAAATATGGTTGTGTACGGCGCGATGCTGCCTCTGCTGGTGCTTCTGTCAGTGGTGCTCTGTCCGGTGTTTGTTTCCTTCCACGGACTGGAGCCGCTGAAATCTCTGCTTCCGCCGTATTTTTATCTGAATGGTCTGTACAGCGGCAGGATTACCGGCTATCTGGCAGTATATGCTCTTGCGGCAAATGCCGCAGCGCTGCTCCTGCCCCGTCTGGAAGGGGTTCGGAATCTCAGCAGAAACTTGAGTTTCCGCAAACTGCATTGAAAAGATAGATATGTCCTCTCCAAGTACCAATCTGCCGTTTTTTTGAGAGTTCTGGAATGGCAGTACCGAGAATAGAGGCACTTTTATAAGCCCCGCCGGAACC
>DXIU01000016.1 GCA_019112765.1 Candidatus Mediterraneibacter norwichensis
AGAATAGCAGTAACATTTGAGAATGGAAATGTATTTCAACATTTCGGACACACAGAGCAGTTTAAGATCTATGATGTGGAAAACGGGCAGATCACAAAAGAACAGGTGGCAGATACGAACGGAAGCGGCCACGGGGCGCTTGCAGGTTTCCTGACCGGACTGGGCGTGGATACCCTGATCTGCGGTGGAATCGGTATGGGGGCGAAGAATGCTCTTGCCGAGGCGGGAATCCAGCTGTACGGCGGTGTGACCGGGGATGCCGATGAGGCGGTAAAAGCGCTTATGGAAGGAAAACTTGTGTATAATCCGGATATTCAGTGCAGTCACCATGGAGAAGGGCATCACGGCGGACACTGTGGAGAAGATAAACACGGATGCCATGGAAACGGCGATTGTCATTAAGCGGGATAGTAATGATATTTAAATGTAAATATAATAGAGTTTAAGAGACCTCTTTGCAAAAAATAAGGAGGTCTCTTTTTTATGTCTGTTGACATATATGCTATCTTGCATTACAATATAGTTAAAGCTACATTGCATTGCAAGATAGTACGTATGCACGAAAGACTAAGGCAGGTGAAATTATGATCCCATCGCAGATGCTCAAAGGGACTCTGGAAGGATGCATTATGGCAATCATAAGTAAAAATGAGACATATGGATATGAGATATCCCGGCAGCTTGAGGAGTACGGGTTCGGCATCATTGCAGAGGGGACGATCTATCCGCTGCTTCTGAGGCTTGAAAAGAATAATATGGTGTCGGCTGTATACCGCCAGTCGGAGCTGGGGCCGAAGAGAAAATATTATTCTCTTACAGATAAGGGAAAAACGGAGCTGGAGCAGTTCGCAAAAAACTACAGAGAGCTGTCGGCGGCAGTAGAACGGCTTTTTTATGACGTGGAGGATGGTCGAAATGAGTAGAAGAGTGAAAGAGATGTTAAAAGAAAATAATGAACTGGAACAGCAGCTTTCCGATGAAGGAAAGAAAGTCCTTACGGATATTGTCGTTTATCTGAGAGGAGTTCCGGTTTCCATGTATGAACAGGAGAAAGTCAGAAGAGACATTACCCAGATGCTGATAGATGGAGAGAAGCGGGGAACCTCTTCAAAAGAAGTGATTGGAGAAGATTATCGCGAATTCTGCGACAGTATCGTGGCGGAGATCCCGCATATGAGCCGAAAAGAAAAAGTGCTTGTCTTGATCAGGGATACGCTTCCTGCGCTGATTGTGCTGCTTGTGATCTGGTGTGCCGGCCGTCTGGCAGAAGTTCTGGCCGGCGTGCTGCCGTCATTTAACTGTCCGGTGACACTGGGAAATCTGCTGGGAGGAATCCTGCTGCTGGCGGGAGCGGAAGGGCTTATTGCACTCCTTACCAAATATGCATTTGACAGCAGCAGATCCTTTAATATGAAATGGGGAGCAGTACTGGCAGTTGTTTTCATTGCAGCGGTCTGTGCAAATTATCTGATCACATATAAACTGTTCAGTATTCATCTGGGATTGGCGGCGGTACTTACTCTGGCAGTATTTGTCGTGTATCGGATTATAGATCTGTCTGTTGACTAAATGATGATTAGATAATAGAACAAAATAAAACCGGTTTGCTATCCGGATAATAATTCACTATAATACAAAAGAGACTGTCAAGGCATATCCGCGTAAAAAGTCCTGGTATTTTTTGCGGGGTATAGTGTTTTTAAGAATCGGAGAACCTAACTGTATCAACTCTGATGGCGCAGATTTGCAATCAGTGAAGACACGGAAGAAGAGGTGGACCGATGAAAGAGAATTACTGGAATCAGTTTATGACAAGCGGCAGGATCGATGATTATCTTACATTTAAGATGCATGAGAAAAACAGCGGCGGGCAGAAGCAGAGCCGCGGAAAGGAACAGCGTGAATCAGATCGTACTTACAGGGATGGTGCTCTCGACCATGCCTATCGGAGAATATGACCGGCGTGTGGTCATACTGACAAAAGAACAGGGTAAGATTTCTGCATTTGCACGGGGGGCAAGGCGTCCGAACAGCCCTCTTGTAGGCGCGGTCAATCCTTTTTCATTCGGAGAATTTACGCTGTATGAGGGCAGGACGTCTTATACGATACAGTCGGCGAACATTTCCAATTATTTTGCGGAGCTTCGGGAGGATGTAGTGGGGGCTTACTATGGATTTTATTTTCTGGAGTTTACTGATTATTATACAAAAGAATTCAATGATGAGCGGGAAATGTTAAAGCTCCTCTATCAGACCATGCGGGCGCTGCTCAATCCCCACATTCCCGACAGGCTGATCCGATACATATTTGAGTTGAAAGCACTGACAGTCAACGGGCAGGCGCCTCAGGTGTTTCAGTGCGTGATATGCGGAGATAAAGACCGCCCCGCCGTGTTCAGTGCGGCGAAAGGCGGACTTGTCTGCAGCGAATGCGGCGGGAACGTGATCGACGGCATGGTACTGGACAACTCCACATTATATAGCATGCAATATATAGAATCCAGCACGATAGAGAAGTTGTACACATTTAATGTGACAGAGAAAGTATTGAATGAGCTGGGCAGAGTGATGGAGCGGCTGATGGAAGTATATGTGGATAAGCATTTTAAATCATTGGAGATACTGGAAACACTGATATAAGAAAGCGTAAGAAAAGCAGGAACCGCACATCATCCCTTGAAAAATATGGATGCAGCCGTTATAATAAGTACCGATTGAGAAAAAGAAATGTGAGGAACATAAAATGGTTGAAAAGACAATGGATAAAATCGTAGCACTCGCAAAGTCAAGAGGATTCGTGTATCCGGGTTCCGAGATC
>DXIU01000134.1 GCA_019112765.1 Candidatus Mediterraneibacter norwichensis
TGTGAACACGGCATTTAACTATTTGAAAGCAAATGGCAACAGAATCAGCGGTTCTATCAGTACCTCGACCAAGGATTATATCATCAATTATCAGGATTTGCAGGGGATTGGAATGACTGAGAAGCTGGCACTTCCTACGTTGATTGCTCTTTGCTCGATTGCGCTGGGAAAGCCAGTGGTCAGCAATTTGGCAATTCTGGGAGATATTACAATCAGTGGTACGATGATAAAGGTGGATGAGCTTGCCAATACGCTTCAAGTGTGCCTGGACAGTGGCGCAAAGAAAGTGCTGATTCCGAGCACCTCGTTTGTTGATTTTGCAAGCGTTCCAGCTGATCTGATGAGTGCATTTCAGTTGATTCCGTATCAGAGTGCAGAGGATGCTGTGTTCAAGGCATTGGGAGTAGAATAAAACCAAAGATAGGAGGCTGCGAATGGCTATTGAGAAGGTAATTATTCAAAATTTTAAAAAGTTCAAAAATCCCTTTGAAATTAAATTTAATGAAAACATCAATCTTCTGGTTGGCGATAACGAATCCGGAAAATCTACTATTCTTGAAGCCATTCATGTGGCTTTAACAGGTATATATGCTGGTCGAAGCATTAGGAATCAGCTGTCAGCGTATTTATTTAATAGAGAGGTAGTTGAAGAATATCTGGCATCGGTGGAGGCTGGACATCCGACTGCGCCTCCGGAAATAATGATTGAGCTATAACATTGTAGACGCTTATAACAAAGCGGAAGTCCAAAAGGCAAAGAAAGAACACAGGAAAGCAGAACTGCTTCCAAAGGTTTCCGCTCATGTTATGCGACACACAGCCTGCACAAGAATGGCAGAGTGCCGTATGGACATTAAGGTATTACAGTACATTATGCGACACGCCCATTTTGATGTGACTATGGAAGTGTATAACCACTTGGGCGACAGAGCAAGGATTGAAAACGAGATAGCAAAGCTGGATAGTATGGCAGTGAACTTCTGACACCAGAAAAGAAAAAATTGGTGTCAAATTGGTGTCAAACCTAAGAAAAATGACAATTTCAAGAGTGGAAAATGCTTGCAAACCATTGATTTTACAGGGTTTGCAAAAAAATATTAAAAAAATTAGCACTCACCTCTTGACTCTGCTAACAACAAGTGCTATATTACAACTAGAACAAAGGAAAGGAACCAGAAAACAAAGTGTTATTCCGATTGTTCCTTTTATGAAAGGAGATATGACTTATGTTAATGCCGAGTATTTTTGGAGAGAATTTATTTGATGATGATTGGATGGATTTCCCGTTTGAGAGAGAGTTCTGGGGAAGACAGAATCCTGCATATAAGAAGAACACGAAGAATCTGATGAAGACAGATATCCGTGAGCACGACACAGGATATGAACTGGATATTGATCTTCCGGGATTTAAGAAAGACGAGATCAAAGCTGAACTGGAGAACGGATACCTTACCATTTCCGCTACGAAGGGCACAAACAATGACGAACAGGATAAGAAAGGTAAATACATCCGCAGAGAGCGTTATGCAGGTACAATGCAGAGAAGCTTTTATGTAGGCGAGGATGTAACACAGGAAGACATTAAGGCAAAATTTGAGGATGGTATCCTGAAACTGAGCATTCCGAAAAAGGACGCCCAGGCTGTGGAGACAAAAAAGACCATTGCGATAGAAGGATAATCCGAAGAATACACCCGGTTTTCAGGCATTGATATATTATATAACGTAAGAAGGCCGCCGCACTGAGCGAGGAATCAGCGCGGCGGTTTTTTTATGTGCACCCGTCAGGCACACGTTCCAAGGAGCGGGAGGCCCTGCCTGATCCGCCCGGCAGTGGAAAGCACAGGGGATCCGGCTTAACAGGAAGCAAAGCGCCGCACCGCCTCCCCCGGCTGTGGCCCCATCATCCGTCCCGCAGGCGGCCCCCCTTTTTGAGGCGGTTCACGAATTACATTCCTTCATTTCAAAAAAATCCAACTTATATTTCGAAAAAGTACAAGAGAAAAAATATTTCCTCCATGCTATAATGAATTCAGTTGAGGTGTTGGAGTCAGGCGGCATATTTTCTGCCGCCTGATAAAATGTGGAGGGAACAGGTTTTGAAATTACGTACAAAAATTCTGCTAATGTGTCTTGGATGTACATTTCTTGCGCTGATACTGCAGACGGCAGTGTTTTACAGTCTCTCATCTGAATTTGTCTATGATCAGTCAAAAAATGAAAGTGAAAATTCTCTGCGGAATATGCAGAATGAGATCTATCAGTTTGTAAAACGGATCGAGAGCAGCATGGTTGATATTTATGTGGAGGAGGACTTCATTCAGGCTCTCAAAGAAGAAGAAAATATCCGCAAACTGCGGCAGCAGTTTTTCCGGAGAGCATATGATATCGGGACAAATAATTTTGAAACACAGGATGGCGTTGTGGCGCTGTATCTGTATACTCCGGAGAATCAGATCATCAGTACCTACCGCAGAGCGGTGACCCCGAAACACCGGTATGCGGAAGATATTTATACGGATATGAAACAGGAAAATGCACAGAAAGTGCTGGAATATGTGGAATCCGACAATCCGGCCATGCTGATTTCAAGTTATTATAATCCCTACAGAGAAAAGGACATCCTCCGTTTTGTTCTGAAGCTTTATAACAACAGCAACCGGAATCAGCAGATCGGCTATGTGGTGTGCGACGTGGACAGCAAGGTGTTTACCACGATTATGGAGAAGTACCGCACGGATAATACCATGTTTATCTGGCTTCAGCCCGACGGCGACCGCCCGGTGACGGCCCTTGGGACTTTGTCTTCGGACGAGGAAGAGCTGTATCAGGAGATGTCCGCCAGGATTGCGTCAGGGGATACGGTGAATACGACAGGCATTAACGAGCAGGAGATCTTTCAGGTCGAGCAGTCCAGATATAATCTGACGGCATATTCCATTCTGCCTCAGAGCCTTCTGCTGAGAAATCAGAAGAATCTGAGTATCAACATTGTGCTTATTGCAGTGGTAATGATTGTGTTGACATCAGTGCTGACTCTCTTGATTTCCAGGTATATGACCCGGCCTCTGGGAAATCTGATGCAGACGATCCAGCGGATCAAAAAGGGGGAGACCGATCTGCGGGCGGATACGGAGAACAAGGACGAGATCGGCGAGCTGGGAGAAAATTTTAACGAGATGCTGGACGAGATGGAAGAGCTGCGGGAAAAGGAGAGCCGTGCGAATCTGCTGTTAAGCCAGGCGGAATACAAGGCGCTCCAGGCTCAGATCAATCCTCATTTCCTGTACAATACCCTGGAGACTATGAGCAGCATCGCGGAGATCCGCAACTGCCCGGAAGTAAGTATGTTAAGCCAGTCGCTGTCAAATATTTTCCGGTACAGTCTGAATATGAAAGATCAGCTGTCCACAGTGGCTCAGGAAATCAACCATCTGAAGAACTACTGTTATGTTATGAGCGTCAGGATGCAGGATAACATTGAGTATGTGTATGATATTGATGAAAGTCTTCTGAAAGAGAGGATTCCCCGCATTTCCATACAGCCTCTTGTGGAAAATGCCCTGAATCACGGGCTGAGAAACAAAAGAGGAGAGAAAAAAGTCCAGATCCGGATTAAAAGACAGGATGAAAATCTGGTAATCAGCGTCCGGGATAACGGCATGGGTATGGATGCGGAGCAAATAAACGAAAGCCTGCAGAAGAACGAAATGATTCAGACGGAAAAAGGAAGCTCGATCGGTCTTTACAATATCAATGCAAGAGTAAAAATTCTGTACGGAGATCAGTACGGCATCCATATTGAAAGCGCGCCCGGAGAGGGAACCTGTGTGTTTATTGTGCTGCCTGCCGAGAAAAAGGGGAGGGAATAAAGTGGAAAAGGAACGGAAGTATAAAATTCTGATTGCGGACGACGAATACTGGACAAGAGAAAAGTTCCGGCACATGATTCAGTGGGAAAAATATAATCTGGAGTTTATGGAACCGGCTGCGGACGGGGAAGATGTGCTGGAGAAGATGAAAGCAGAGGTGCCGGATATCCTGATTACGGACATTAATATGCCGTTTATGAACGGAGTAGATCTGCTGACCATAGTCCGTGAAAAATATCCGGATGTGATTACGTTTGTAATCAGCGGATATGATGATTTCGACTATGTAAAAGGAACTTTCATGGCAGGGGCCATTAATTATCTGAAGAAGCCGGTGACAAAAGTAGAACTGGTAAACGCGATTACCAGCGCTATGGAGCGGATCGGGGAAAGGGAGCATCAGAAGGATCAGATGCAGAAGGCAGCCTCTGCGATCTCGGACCGGGAATTCAGCCAGATGATCCAGCAGGACAAACTGTCGTTCATCCCCAGCGTCTCAGTCAATACGAGCGCGGCGTTTACCGGGATGAGTCTGATTCTTATAAAAATTCACGATCTGAAGGACAGCATTGTGGAGTTTAGGCATGATATGACGGCTTTCTCTTATGTTGTCAAGAAAAAGCTGCAGGAAATAACCGGCGATCCGGACGCCATTCTTTTTAATTATGTTTACCGGGCAAATGAGTTTATCATTATTACAGAGAAAAGTGAAAAGGAACTGAGCCGGATTGCGGAAAAGATAAAAATCAGCCTTTCCCGGATGCTCAATACATGTCTGACAATCTGTGTAAGCGGACATTCTTACCAGATTGAGACAATTTATATGGCATATGTGGAGGCGGTGGGGCTTCTGATGACCAGAAAATACCGGAGAAACGACGAGATTCTTTTTTCGGCAGATGAAAATAAAGAAAACGCGGCTATGCCGCAGCATGTCACCGCTGAAAATGAGAAGCAGCTGAAAACGTATCTGATGACAGGGAACCGCGCGGGAATCCAGGAGCTGATTTTTGAAACCATCGGTCTGGCCCACTGTTCGGAAAAAGGATGGACTCTGCTGGAAGTGAAGCAGACCGTACGCCAGGTGGTGAATCTCATTATGTTTTATACGGCGTCTGAGAACCGGGAAAACCGGGAAGGCGTGTCTGATACAGAAAACATTGCGGATATTCTGGATAAAAATGTGGAAAGGCTGGACAGGAAAAGTCTGTGTGAATCCATGGAGGAAGTTATAGATTACATGATCTGCGGGAAAGATCTTGCCGCCACGGACAGCATGAAGGATATTGTTCACAGGGCGGCCGCATATGTGGACCGTCATTACGCCGAGGAGCTGACGCTGACGTCTCTTGCGGAGAGATACCATGTGGAAAGCACCTATTTTTCCAGAATGTTCCGTCAGGAAACAGGGAAAAATCTTATTCTCTATATCACGGAAAAGAGGATTGAAAAGGCAAGGGAATATATCGAAAAAACAGACATGAACCTTACTGAGGCCGCCTTTCTGGTAGGGTACGACGACTATACATATTTCAGCAGAGTATTTAAAAAGAGTACAGGGCACAGTCCGCGGGAATACAGAAGCTGGTGCAGGAAAGGGAAAAAATGAGACATAGAAAATTACTGACAGCCATTGGAATTATACTTGCCGCCGCGCTGACATCCTGCGGAACCGGAACGGGAGACGAGCTGAAGCAGGAACCGGTTACCCTCAGCGTGCTTGCCGGGCAGTCCACATCAGACGCCGGCATCGAAGACATGATCAATGAGTGGATGGAAGAGGAGTATCCGGATGTGACGCTGGAATGGGAGTGCGTTGACTGGGGAGACGGATTTAATTCCAAGATCCAGGGCCGCTTTGCCGCGGGAGATATTCCGGATATTATAATCGGAAAAGCCCAGGATGTGCAGACATACGCCAGGACAGGCAATCTGGGAGAGATTTCCGCCCGGTGCAGCGGGAAAATAGAGCCCTGGGCATTAGAGACGGTAACATCGGACGGAAAGGTCTACGGGGTGCCTTATAATGCCTGGTATCAGGGAGTGATTTACAATAAAGGGATCTTTGAGGAGCTGGATCTGGAGCCTCCGGAGACGGAAGAAGAGCTGGATCAGGTGACGGAGCGCCTGAAGGAAGCGGGAATCGTGCCTTTTGCCGCTCATTTCCAGGAAAGCTGGAAAGCGGCAAATATGACCATGCAGTATATGACGAACGACATTTTCCGGGATACGCCGGACTGGGGAGACCAGTTCCGGAGCGGCCGGCAGAACTTTTCCGGCAATGAGGTGATCCGGCGCTGCTTTGAAAATAACCGGAAGATCCTGGAGAATTCCTGGGAGGACGCGCTGCAGATCGACCAGTTCGAGAGTGACAGCCGGTTTACCCAGGGAGAGGCGGCCATGTATCTTACCGGCTCCTGGTCCATGCAGTTCGCCAGCCAGTACGGGGAGGACCAGGAATTCGGCATCTTTCCCTATCCGGCGCAAAGCGGAGAGGCATATCTGATCAGAGAGACGAACATGACGTTTATGAAAAGCGCGGACAGCGAATATGGAGAGCTGATTGACGCGATTTTCTACGATCTGCTTACGGAACAGGATCTGGCGCAGGAGATTCTGGCATTTACCCAGTCTTCTTCTGTTATAAAAGACATAACGCCGGTCTATGAAAATAAGCTTCAGAGCGACATAGACTGGTATATAGAAAATGGCAAAGTGACGGATGTATCTGTCGGGAACTCGCAGCTTACCTGGGAGTTCCAGGACAAAGTTGCAGTTCAGCAGCTTCTATGGCTGCGGCAGGAGACGTCTCTGGACTCTGTTCTGCGGTACGCGGACGATAACCGGGCGTTCAGTTCTTATGGATCCTGAGAGAATTACAAAATAATACAACCATTAATTTCGATTCTGTCCTATCAGAACCTCCTTTAATTTTCTTATAATTTTTACAACAGATTTAAGAAAAAAATTTAAAAGGAGGAAAAAAGATGAAAAAGAAAAGAGTGCTGAGTTTACTGCTTGCCACAGTGATGATCGCTTCACTGGCGGCAGGATGCGGATCCGGCGGCGGAGGTTCGGAAAACGGAGAAGAGCAGGTAACCCTGACAATTCTTGCCGGGCAGTCCACAACAGACGCGGGAATCGAAGATATGATCGACGAGGCTATGGCTGAGAAATATCCGGAAGTTACCCTGGAATGGGAATGTGTAGACTGGGGAAATGACTTCCAGCCGAAGATGCAGCAGTATATGCAGTCAGGACTCCCGGATATTATGATCGGAAAAGCCCAGGACGTAGCTACCTATGCTCCCCAGGGCATTCTGGGAGAGATTGACGGGCAGTATCTGGACAGAGGACTGGACGCTGCGAGAGAGAATGTAACTATCGACGGAAAGACATACGGTCTTGTCTATAACGCGATGTATCAGGGCGTCTACTATAACCGGACCATGTTTGAAGAGAACGGCTGGGAGGTTCCGGAAACACAGGAAGATCTTCAGGCGATCATTGACGACTGCAAGGAAAAAGGCATTGTTCCTTTCGCCAGCCATATGATCGACACATGGGCAATCGGAAATGTTACCATGCAGTTTATGATGAATGATGTGTTTAACAAAGATCCGGAATGGGGAGACAAGTTCCGCGCCGGCGAGACGTCATTCTCGGACAGCAAGGAAGCCCAGACCGCTTATCAGTATAATAAACTGATATATGACAATACATACCCGGATACATTTTCACTGGAAGAGACAGCCTGCGACGCGAAAATGGTGCAGGGCGAAGCCGCTATGAAGGTGTCGGGATCCTGGTCCATTCAGAGTTTCCTCGATATTGATGAAAACTTTGATTTCGGAATCTTCCCGTTCCCGAATCAGACCGGAGATTCAAAACTGATCTTTGAACCGAATATTACCATTATGACAAGCGCGGAGACAGAACATCAGGACGCGGTGAATAAATTCCTCGACGTGCTGACCAGCGACAAAGACCTCGCGGTTGAGATCCTTGACTATACAAAGACGGCTTCCATGCTGAAAGACGTGACGCCGACATTCGATAACCCGAGCCAGTCAGATATTGACAAATATGCCGCGGAAGGCAGAATCGTTGACGTAACGCTTGGAAACAACCAGCTGATCTGGGGCGGTTTCCAGGAGGAGAACGCGAAAGATATCGCGGCATGGCTGCAGGGGGACGAGACCTTTGAACAATGCCTTGAAGCCTCGGACGGAAGAGTGGACGCAAGTTCCGCGCAGTAAAACCAAAAACAACAGAAAAAAAGGGAAGAGGGATCTCTTCCCTTTTATCAATAGAGAGGTGAAAAGGAATGAAAGGGAACAAAATCAGCGCCCTGGAGAAAAAGATGTCAAGGCAGTATTTCATCCTTGTGCTTCCGGGGTTTATTATTTTTACAATCGGCCTTATCCTCCCGCTGATTCTGGCCATAAGGTACTCTTTTACAACATGGGACGGAATGTCTCCGGAAAAACCTTTTGTCGGATTCCAGAATTATATTGATCTGTGGAAGGACTCTGATTTCAGAAACGCCTGGTGGTTTACGATTCGGTTTACCATATGGAATACCATTATCCAGAATATCGGCGCCCTCCTTCTTGCGGTGATTCTGGACGCCGGCATCCGGGCGAAAAAAATATACAGAGCGGTATTTTTTATCCCCTGTCTGATCAGTGCGCTGGTTGTAGGTTTTGTGTGGATGAAAATGTTTTCCAACGTGCTGCCCGCGCTGAACGACCTTCTGGGGACGGAATTCAATTTCCTTCTGTTCGGGCAGAAAGAAACGGTGCTGGCGGGGCTTCTTATCGCCAATAACTGGCAGTGGATCGGGTACTGGATGCTGATCTACCTGGCAGGGCTTCAGTCCGTTCCGGGCGATCTTTACGAGGCGGCGAAGGTAGACGGCGCAGGCGCCATAAAGCGGTTTTTCAAAATTACGATACCCATGCTGGCGCCGGCGATCACCATCTGTGTGGTAGGAATTACCACAGGCTCGCTCAAGGTATACGATCTTCTCGTGTCGTCCACAAGAGGCGGCCCGGGACGCGCTTCCACTTCCGTGATCTATCAGACCTACACCACCGCCATTAACGGAAGGCAGTACGGATACGGCAGCGCCATGTCGGTGACTCTTGTCGTTGTGCTGCTTCTGGTGGCTCTGATCCAGGTGAAAGGGCTTAAGAAAAAGGAGGTGCAGGCATAGTGGAAAAGAAGAAAGTGAAAATAAAACAAAGGATAAAACCGGGGAAGATTGTGCTTCAGATTTTTATGACCGTTCTTGCGCTGCTTTTTCTGACGCCGATTTTTATCATTATCAACTATTCCTTTAAAACAAAAAAGGAATTGTATCTGAACAGTCCGCTTTCCCTGCCGGAAAGCCTGAATTTTGATAATTATGTAAAAGCGTTTGACAAGCTGGATCTGGTGACCACATTCGGGAACACCCTTCTTTATACCGTAATAAGCGTATTCCTGCTGGCAGTGCTGTGCGGCGTGACCGCCTGGGCTATCGCCCGGTGCAAACGGAAATTTTTCAAGTTCTGTTATGTATATTTTATCGTGGGAATCCTGATCCCGTATCAGGCGCTGTTTCTCCCGATCTATATTATCGGTTTTAATCTTCACCTGACGAACACCCGTTATGGTATCATTTTCATGTACGTGGCCACGGGCATATCGTTTGGCGTCTTTCTGATGAACAGCTTTATGTCCACCGTTCCGCTGGAGCTGGAAGAGGCGGCCAGGATCGACGGATGTTCGGTTTACCGGACCTATTTCTCCGTTGTGCTTCCGCTGCTGCGCCCGGCAATGGCGACATTGGTTATCATGCAGGCGTTCCAGATCTGGAATGACTACCTGCTGGCAAGCCTCTATGTGAGCAAGAACGACCTGAAGACCCTGACGGTTTCCATTCAGTCGCTTTTCTCGGCTCAGAGCAATGATTATACAACGGCGATGGCGGCGATTGTAATCTCGGTGCTGCCTATTGTTATTCTATTCCTGGCTCTTCAGAAATACTTCATAAAAGGAATGACTGTGGGAGCGGTAAAAGGGTAGCGCAGAGGAAATTAAGAACGTAAAATACAGAAAACAGGAGGATAAAGTATGGCAGTTCAGATCCTGGAACAATACAGACTGGGAGATATGACGGCAGTTTACCTGACAGACGGCAGCAGACAGCAGGTGGGGATGACACTCATCCCTGCCGGTCTGTCTTTTCCTGCTTCTGTTTCTAAAAATATGGAAGTGGACGGACTGATTCAGGTAAAAATTGCGGGAGATATCTATAATGAGGCATATGCCCTGGGCATATCCATGAGAAACAGTGAGACGGTTCGGAATCTGTCCTATGCGGGACAGAAGCAGGAAGAGACGGAAGACCGGATTACCATTATTACGGAAATGACGGATCAGAGGAGACTGCGGGCATTACACAGGCTGGAATGGCGGAAAGGCGCGCCCTATGTAAGGATCTCCTGCAGCCTGGAAAATACCGGGGAAGAGGCGTTTATGCTGGAAATGTTTGAGAGCTTTTCTATCAGCGCGCTCTCACCCTGGCTGGAGGGAGACGGACACGGCGCTTTGCGGATCCACCGGATCCGCAGCGTGTGGAGCCAGGAGGGACGGCCGGAGACGGTTCCCATTGAGGATCTGCAGCTGGAACCGGCCTGGGAGCCCCATGCGGTAAGATGTGAAAAGTACGGGCAGGCAGGTTCCCTGCCGGTAAACCGCTTCTTCCCCTTCGCGGCGGTGGAAGACACGGAAAATCATGTATTCTGGGGCGCGCAGATTGCCCACAACGCGTCCTGGCAGATGGAGCTGTACCGGAAAGACGACGGTCTGGCGCTTGGCGGAGGACTTGCGGACCGGGATTTCGGCCACTGGATGAAAGAGATCCTTCCGGGGCAGACATTTGAGACGCCGGAAGCAATCGTAAGCTGCGCTCATACGGACTCTCTGGATCTCTTTACCGGACGTCTGACGGAAGCCGCGAAGGAGACTCTGGAACAGGCGCCGGAGTCAGAACAGGATCTTCCCATTATCTTTAATGAATACTGCACAACCTGGGGCAATCCGTCCCACGAAAATATAAAAAATATCGTGGACCGCATCCGGGACAGGGGATTCCGGTATTTTGTCATTGACTGCGGATGGTATAAGACCGAGGGCGTGCCCTGGGATATCAGTATGGGAGATTATGAAGTATCGAAAGAACTGTTCCCGGAAGGTCTGGAGGAGACCGTAAAATATATCCGGAATGCGGGGATGATTCCCGGCATCTGGTTTGAGATCGAAAATGTGGGAAAGGCCTCCCGGGCGTATAACCGGACGGAACATCTGCTGAAAAAGGACGGGGCGCCGCTGACGAGCTATTTCCGGCGCTTCTGGGATATGAGAGAACCCTGGGTACAGAACTATCTGACGGAGAAAGTCATTGATATGCTGAAGCAGTACGGATTCGGCTATCTGAAGATGGACGACAATGAGACCATCGGCATCGGCTGCGACGGGGCGGAGTCTCTCGGCGAGGGCTTAAGACAGAACATGGAAGCGTCCTTTTCCTTTATCCGGAAAATCCGTCAGGAGATTCCGGAGATGGTTATCGAAAACTGTGCGTCCGGAGGCCACAGACTGGAGCCGAAGATGATGTCCGCGTCATCCATGGCGTCCTTTTCAGACGCCCATGAATGCGAGGAAATCCCGCTGATCGCGGCGAACCTGCACCGGGTGATCCATCCGGCACAGAGCCAGATCTGGGCGGTGATCCGCAAAGACGATTCACTGAAAAGGATCGCGTATTCTCTGATCAGCACCTTCCTCGGCCGGATGTGTATATCCGGGGATGTTGCGGACCTGAATGAGGAACAGTGGAGTCTTATCACGGAAGGAATGGATTTTTACAGAAAAATCGCGCCGGTTATCCGGGACGGACAGTCTTACCGGTACGGGCCGAAGATCCGGAGCGCGAGACATCCGGAGGGCTGGCAGGCCCTTCTGCGGACCGGAAAAGAGGGCGGCGCTTTCCTTGTGATTCATCTGTTTGACGGGCCGCTTCCGGAACGGATTGATATTCCGCTTCCTGCCGGATGCCCGGAAACTATTGCCCAGGTATATTCGGACAGCGCGGAGAAGATTACGGTGCAGGATCACATTCTGTCTTATTATCCCAGGGAAAACCGGCAGGCGGCCGCGGTATTGTTCGGATAAAATGTATAAAAATATCCAAGGAAAACTTCAAAAAATGGTATATTACTACAATGAATATTGTGATATACTGGCAATATGCATAAAAAATAAAAAGGAGGAAAAAGATGAAAAGGACAAGAGTAAAGAAACTGTTGTCTGCTGCGCTGGCGGCCGGCCTTATAATAACTTCCGGAATCCTGCCGGAGGCGCCTGCCCGGGTGGAAGCGGCAGAAAGTCTTCCGACGCTGACAATTGATATGGCGCCGGAGACAGAGCGCGGGCTGAAGCACGGCGCCTCCGGCTGGCTGTACGGTCTCGGGGCGGAGGATGTTCCGACCGCGAATACAGTGACGCCGCTGAAGGCGCACACGACGGTGCAGAAAGCGCCCAACGGAATGCAGCACCCCAATGGAGATGTACTGGATGTGGCGGAAACATTTCTGGACGCAGGAGGACAGGATATCCAGATATACGTGCCGGATTACTATGCGCTCTGGTTCTATGAATTCAGCTCCACAGAGGAGTATCTGGAGATCCTGAAGATGGAGGCAGAGGAATGTATCGAGCAGGGCATCGCGGAAGACGTGGTGTATGTTCTTTACAATGAGCCGAACGAAAACTGGATCGGAGGATCGTACACAGATCCTGAAACAGGGGAAACGTATACAGGATGGGACAGCCTGTTCTGGTTCTGGGAAGATATGTACGACATGGTAGTTCAGGTGTATGAGGACAACGGAGTTGCGTCAAAACCGCGGTTCGCCGGTCTGAATCTGGCTGCTTACAGCAATGACATAATGGAGCGGTATATCAGTTTCTGCGTGGAGCACAACTGTATGCCGGATGTAGTTACCTGGCATGATCTGTCCACCTGGCAGTTCAATGCATTTGACGCGGAATACAGCCATTACCGCAGTCTGGAGGAAAAATATCTGACCGAGGAAAATGCCGAGAGATACGGCGTGGACATTACACCCCGCGAGATTGTTATCAATGAGTACGCGGATCGGTATGAGTGCGCGTCGCCGGGAGATCTGGTGCGCTGGATCGGCCTTTTTGAAGAATATAATGTGGCAGGCTGTCTGCCTTTCTGGCATCTGTCCAACAACCTGAACGGACTGGCAGCAGGCAATAACGAAGGAAACGGCGCATGGTGGCTGTATAAATGGTACGGCGATATGTCCGGACAGTATCTGCCTGTAACGACTTCAAATACGTCGAAGGATAATTATTACGGAGCAGCTTCCCTGGATGAGAACAAGAAGAGCTCCAGCATCATCTTCGGCGGAGTCAACGGTTCCAGCAACATTGTTCTGGAAGATGTAAATGATACAGAGACATTTGCGGATGCCAATATGATTCATGTGAAGCTGGAAGCGACAGATTATACCGGTTTCCACGGCGCGGCAGAGGAGCCAAGAGTGGTGAAGGAAGGCGCGGTGGAAGTGGTGGACGGAAAAGCAGTGATTCCGGTCTCCGGCATGCTGGAGATGAGCGGCTACCGGCTGACCATTACACAGGCGGCCGAGGATGAGCAGGCCGGTTTCCTGAGCACCACATGGAAACAGCTTTATGAGGCCGAGGCAGGCACATTGTCAGGCGGAGCTGTTGTGGGAAGTGTAGACGGAACATTGGCCGGATCAGGAAGGCAGAAAGTCAATGCGCTGGACGACGCGGGCGCGGCAGTGGACATTCAGGTTACCGTGCCTTCCGACGGATATTATAAGTACGATATGGTGTACACGACGGGAAGCGGATGCAATACGGCAGACCCGGATAATAATACTCCGTATACGGCTATTCAGAATCTGTATGTTGACGGAGAGATGGCGGAAGAGATGCTCCTGCCCACCACACTGAACTGGAGTATGGGCGGCATGTACAGTACATATCTGAAGCTGAGCGCGGGAACCCATACCATCCGGATTCAGGGTACAGACAACGTGCGCTACGCGGATGTGGACTGCATCTATCTTACCTATGAAGGCCCCAACGAGTCAGATACAGCGTTTGACAAAACATATCAGGCAGAGCAGGGCGAATTCAATGAGCTTCTGGGAAGCAGCACAACGCTGACTACTGAGAGAGACGGAAATGTTGATTATGTCACAGGTCTGGAAGCGGCAGGTGTAACCGCCGGAGGCGGCCTGCGCTTCACGGTTATTGTGCCGGAAGACGGGATGTATACACTCGGCATGAGATATGCTTCTGAGTCAGAAGGGAATATCCGTATTTACCAGGATAATGACGCGGTAAATCTGGATAATCAGACTGCGGCCGCGGCAGTGGAAAATACGGATGGCAGCTGGGCAAATACATATCAGACTGTTTTCCTTCAGAAGGGCATCAACATCATCGATCTGGACGCGGACACGGCAATCCGCCTGGATTACCTCAATGTAACACAGTCTGACGCGGAGGCCGCGGCTGTTGTTGAGGCGGAGAGCGGAACATTAACCGGCTCCGCGGAGACCGGTTCAGACAGCAATGTAACCCGGTTCGCATCCGGAAACGCCTATGTAGCGGGCATCAAGGCAGCCAACGGCGTGGAAGTGATTGAACCGGACGATCCGGACTTTGAGATCTACGGACGGGGAAGAGCGGTAGACCTGGGAGAGGCCGTTGATCAGAACAGCCTGACCATTATCGTAACAGTTCCCGAGGCCGGTGAGTACAGGATGGCAGTTTACCAGTCCAGCGGCGAGCTGTTCGGAAGACATGATTATAACGCGCAGATGACGGAACGCTACGCATCCTTCTCCGTCAACGGAGGAGAAGCGCAGAGAGTTGTGTTCCGGAACAGCTACAGCGATGAGACCTTTAATTCACAGATTGTGCCGGTAACACTGCAGGCCGGAGAAAACACAATCCGGATATACAATGACAATTCAAAGGTTATTACAAACGGACTTCACCAGGGCGGAGACCGGGTGCCGGCCAACATCAGCTATAATGTCCTGGAAAACTATACGCCGAATTTTGATAAGTTTGTATTTTATCCGCTTACCGCGGAGTCGGAAGTAACAGAGTCGGATACATACCAGGTAACAGCGGCATACTCTGACGGAGGCGTGGTATCTGCCGATCAGTCGGAAATTGAAGCAGGCGGCACGGTGCGCTTTACATTTACACCGGATGACGACGCTGTGCTTACAGAGGCTACCGTCAATGGCGAGAGCATTATGGACGGACTGAGCCAGTACGGGGGCGTGTATATTCTCTCCGATGTTCAGAGTGATGTAGTGGTAAGGGCATATTTCCAGGCAGAGGCACAGGCTGAGACAGAAGAAATTTACTATTATTCTGTCAACTGCGGAGATATTGACCCGGCTACATTAAGCGCCGGAGATGTGTTCGGAATAAACAACAGTGTGACGGATCAGTTCTACGGAGCAGATCCGGAGACAGGAATAATGTGGGGCGTGCTGGATACCCCGGCGCCGGATTCCAATTATCCGGGATGGCTGACAGGCGAGAAGACATGGCCCTGTGAGAATGACGGCGCTACAGATGAGTCGCCCAGAACCAAGTCCTTCCGGTACGCGAGAAATCAGCCGGTAACGGATGTGGGAGTTGTGTATCAGTTTGAACTGGAACCGGGCGAAACCTATAATCTGGAACTCGGTTTCTATGTCCCGTCAAGCTGGACAAATGCGTCTAACCCGAGAACCATGAAACTTGTGCTCAATGATACAGATGTGGTAAATGACAACTTTACCGCCAGCAATAATTCTGACGACCCGTTCATTATCCGTACCACAGGCACCGCTGATGAAGACGGAAATCTGAAGATTCAGATCGGCCATGCGGACAATGCGGTATGGGGACCGGTAGTCAGCTATATCGACATTATGGCGGCAGGCGATAAGACAGAACTGCAGAGTGCTGTCGATCAGATTGAAGAAGCAGGATACTCTGAAGAAAATTATTCGCCGGTATCCTGGGAGCGGTTTGAAGCGGCGCTGACTCAGGCACAGGAAATCCTGGGACAGGATGCAGTCTCACAGACAGAAATCGACCAGGCTCTTGAGGAACTTCAGGCGGCAGAGGCCGGCCTGGCGTCCATTGAAGCCTATGAAGCGCTGGAAGCACTGACAGAAGAATACGCAGACGCGCAGCAGGGCCTGACTCCGGACGCGGACTGGAACAGCTTCCGGAACGCACTGGAGAACGCGCAGTTCGCGTTGAACAATAACCGTTTTGGAACGGAAGATCTTACCGCTCTTGCGGAAAGACTGCAGAACGCCGCGGACGGGCTTCTCTATGTGGAGTCAATTGAAGTTGTTCAGCTTCCGGCAGTGACAGAGTATTATGTGGGCGACGCCTTTGATCCTTCCGGTCTGGCTGTTGAAGCCGTTGATAATAAAGGAAACCGTTACACGCTGACGGATCAGGATTACACGCTCAGCGGCTACGAGCTGGATCATACGGGAACCGTGACAATTACAGTTACATATGAAGGAAAAGAAACGACCTTTGACGTGACCGTACTTGAGCGGCAGGAGCCTGAGGCGTCACTGAAGAGCCTTGAGATTACGCAGACAGGAAAGACAGAATATAAGACGGGCGAAGAATTCAGCACCGAGGGAATGGAAGTTACCGTATACTATACAGACGGTTCATCCAAAGTGATCGATGAGTATGAAGTGAGCGGATTTGACTCTGAGACGGCGGGACAGAAAATGGTTACCATCAGTTATACGGAGGACGGCATTACAGTTTCCGCAGTTCTGGAAGTTACTGTAACAGATGAATCAGGTGATCCGACAGACCCGAGCGATCCGACAGATCCGAGTGACCCGACAGACCCAAGTGACCCGAGCGATCCGAGTGAACCGGGCGATCAGAAAGATCCGGATGATCCGGCAGCGCCGGGCGGATCTGATGATTCGGAAGGCCCATCCCCGGTATCCGGCGGGGATGAAGAAAATGCCGGAAACGGGGAAGCGGTTCAGACCGGAGATGCTTTAAATCTGATGCCTTATCTTGCGGCGGCAGTTCTGGCAGGTACGGCAGCCGGTGCTGCAGTAACTGTAAGGAGACGGAAAAAAGATTAGTTACATGCTGCGAAGGAGCTGCTGCTCCATAGAGTAATCACTCTGTGGAGCAGGAGCTCCTTTTTCAGCTTTTTTACAAAAACGCCTGCAGCTCCTTCATCAGGTCCTGCTCAGACTTTATGATCTTCCGGGCCAGGGACTGAGCGCCGCCGTCTGCCTGGTTCAGTGTATTCATCCGTTCCCCCAGAGTCTTGATTCCCATGTTGCAGCCGTCCATAAGAAGTTTGGAAATCCGGGTATTGTCGTCGTTGAATGTAAGCTTCATTTCTGTAGTGAACCAGGCGAAAGCGCTGGAGAGCGCGCCGGGATCTTTTGCGTCATTTCCCGAATCCTGGAGCGCTTTTACTGCTTCAGCCTCCAGATCTTTGTGGCGGGAAATATAGCTTTCCACAAGTTTTTTCAGATTGGTGTCTCTGATATATCCGGTGATCTGGTCCAGGCTGTTTACTGCCATTTTACATCCGATACTGCATTCTTCCAGCAGTTTCCTTGTCTGTTCATCCATTCCGGAAACCTCCTTTTTCTTTTTGACAGCATTATTATGTCCATTTATTCCAAAAGAAAAACAAAAATCCGGCATCAGCATAATTTTTTCTTTTCTGTGGTTCCCGTTTTCCGGGACAGTGGTATAATGTTCGTCTGAAAGGAATGATTGACAATGACGACGGATATGACAGAGGGACGGATTATCCCTCAGTTAACGGAATTTACAATACCTCTTGTGCTGGGCAATCTGTTTCAGCTTACATACAATGCGGCGGATTCGGTAATTGTAGGAAAATTTGTGGGGGATGACGCGCTGGCCGCGGTGGGGACAGCCGGACCGGTTATGAATATGGTAATCCTTTTTATCAGCGGAATGTGCATGGGCGCGGGAATTCTCATGAGCACCCAGTACGGCGCGAAGAAGTACGGACATCTGGAACGCCAGATCAGTACAACCCTGCTGGGCGGGCTGGCATTTTCAGCTGCCGTTTCCCTGCTGCTGATTCTCTTCGCCCGTCCGCTGCTGAATCTTCTGCAGGTTCCTTCGGATATTATGGACTCTGCGGGAATGTATCTGCGGATTGTGTTCATGGGTCTGATCTTTACCTTTGTTTACAACTTTTTCTCCAATACACTGCGGGCACTGGGGGACAGCAGAGTGCCGCTGTATTTTCTGATTATCAGCGCCTTTCTTAACATTGTGCTGGATCTGCTTTTCGTGGTTGCCCTGAAATGCGGCGTGCCGGGCAGCGCGGCGGCTACAGTTCTGAGCGAAGGGCTGTGCTGCCTGTTCTGTATGATTTATATTAAGAAGAAAGTGCCCCTTCTCTGTCTGGGAAAGAAATGGAGAATTTTTGATGTTTCCATACTGTGGAGAACGTTCACATACGGAATAACAAGCGCCCTGCAGCAGATGTGCATTCAGCTGGGGAAGATCTGTGTGCAGACCGTGGTAAATGTACAGGGCGTTGAATTTATCGCGGCATTTACTGCCATTAACCGGGTGGATGATTTTGCTATGACGCCCCAGGGGAATATCGCCCATGCGGCGACTACGTTTATGGCTCAGAACAGAGGCGCGGGAAAGATCCGCAGAATGAAGAAAGGGTTTTTAAGTTCCATTATCCTTCAGGTAATTTATACGACAGTGATCGCGATTGCCGTGTTTGTATCTGCGCGCCGGATCATGCAGCTATTTGTCAGTGACGGATCTGAGGAGGTCATCAGGCTGGGTGTGTCTTATCTTCAGCTGATTGCGTTTATGTATTTTATGCCGTCGGCGACAAATGTGATCCAGGGATTCTTCCGGGGACTGGGAGATCTGAAAGTGACCCTGTTCAGTACAGTGCTGAATATGGCGGTCAGATTTCTGTCTGCGTGGATCATGATCCATATGCTGGGCGGAGGGTTTGAATGTCTTGCATGGGCCAATTTTGCAGGGTGGATTGCTATGCTGTCCTTCCAGATTCCTCTGATCCTTGTAAAATGGCGGAAGGAGATCTCCGGAAAACAATAAAAATCCGGCACTTGATATTTATTGGAAATTGCCTGATATAGAGTGATGTGCTAAACTTTTTGTATAAGAAAATGCCGGAGCCGGACGATTTATTCTCCATTAGTCGGAGAAGCCTGCTCACGGCAGAATATTTGTGGTGAAATAAGGAGTCAGACGAAGGAGGAGCTATGTCTGTTTTATCAGTCAGAACACGTGAAAAAAGAGATGTTCAGGGACTTTCGAGAGTTTATTTTTCCTGTCATCCGGATGATTTCAAGGATTATTTTGATGTTATCTGTGAAGATATTTTCCGCACACAGAACTGTGCCATTTATTATGAGTCGGAATGGGAAGTCCCGGCGGGGGAAAGGGAGCTGGAGGAGCTGCTGGCTTCCATGCAGCTTTTTGTGATACCATTGACGAACCGTTATCTGGAGGAGGAGAGCCGTTCCATAAACAGAGAATATGTTTTTGCTATGGAGCAGCATATCCCTGTTCTTCCGATTGCTGTAGAACCGGGGCTTGAATCGAAGTTCTCTGCAAGATTTAATCAGATCAGAGAGGGCTATGGTGAGATACAGATCCTGAACCGCTGCTCTGCAGATGATACAGAAATACCGTATGAAAAAAAACTGGCGGATTATCTGTCGCATATTCTGGCGGGGGACGAGCTTGCCCGTCAGATCCGGGCAGCTTTTGACGCGTATATTTTTCTGAGTTACCGAAAGAAGGACCGGGCGTATGCAAAAGAGCTTATGAATATAATACACAGGATTCCGTTTTGCCGGAAAATGGCGATCTGGTATGATGAGTATCTTGTCCCCGGAGAATCCTGGAGTCAGAATATTGTCAATGCAATAGTAAAAAGCGCGCTGGTTGTTCTGGCGGTTACGCCCAGTATCACGGAAAAGGAAAACTATGTGGTGGAACATGAATACCCGGAGGCGCTGGCACAGGGAAAGAGTGTCATACCGGCGGAAATGCTCCCTGTGGATCCGGGGATGATCCGGCAGCTTTTTCCGGGGATGATGGATATGATTGACTGCCATGATTCAGAAAAATTCGCGGAAGTGCTGAAGGGTTCCCTGAAGCAGCTGGTCAAAGAAAAAAGCGAAGATTCGCCAGAGCATAATTTCCTGATCGGATTGGCATATCTTTCGGGAATTGATATGGAACGGGATCCGGACATGGCCCTGACTCTGATCACAGATGCGGCGGATGCGGGCCTGCTGGAGGCTATGGATAAGCTGGGAGTGATGTACCTGAAAGGACAGGGCGTGGCTGTTGATTATAAAGAGGCGCTGAAGTGGTTCTCCAGAGCCGCGGAGAAGGGCTATTCATGGTCAATGTACCACATGGGGGAAATGTATTATGACGGAAAAGGTGTCTCCAGGTCTTATGATACCGCGCGTATGCTGTTTTCCAAAGCAGCCGGACAGGGAAACCAGGCGGCAATGTATGAAATAGGGCTGATGGATCAGGAACGGCAGAATCTTTACTGTCAGGCACGAGAGGGGGATACGGAAGCGGCAATGCTGCTGAAGATATTATTCGGGAAAAAATCATAGGTCGTTAAAAAAATAGCACTCGATTCTTGACAGTGCTGAAAACGGGTGCTATATTACAACTAGAACAAAGGAAGAGAAACAAAAGGAACAGATAAGGCGGCAGGCCGAAGGTTTCGGATAAGCTTCTGATTCCCGCGTTGAATCAGCTCACAACACTTGAGACAACTTCAAGAGTGCTGATGGCAGCCGTGAAAACGGCTCATATAAAACTTAATTCATTGTTTCATTCAGGAAGGAGAAATGACTTATGTTAATGCCAAGTATTTTTGGAGAAAGCTTATTTGATGATGATTGGATGGATTTCCCGTTTGACAGAGATTTCTGGGGAAGAAAGAATCCGCTGTATGGCAAACATGCAAAAAATATGATGAAGACAGATATCAGGGAGCACGATACAGGCTATGAACTTGACGTAGATCTCCCGGGATTTAAGAAAGATGAGATCAGCGTAGATCTTGACAATGGTTATCTTACCATTTCAGCTGCAAAGGGACTGGATAAGGACGAGCAGGATAAGAAAGGAAAATATATCCGAAAAGAGCGTTATGCAGGAGCAATGCAGAGAAGCTTCTATGTGGGCGATGCAGTGGCCCAGGAAGACATTAAGGCGAAATTTGAGGATGGTATTCTGAAACTGAGCATTCCGAAAAAGGACGCGAAAGCAGTTGAGACAAAGAAGACCATTGCCATTGAAGGATGATTGTCGAAAAGGGTTAAGGTATAAAAAGAGGGTTCGGCACAGAAGTGCCGGATCCTTTTTTGCAAATGAATACTGTTTTACCGGTTTAAACAGAAAAGCAACTTGTTTTTGAAAAAAAGATGTAATAAAATAGCAATATGTTTTTGTAGTAAATCATACTGTGTTCGTGAAAAGGAGTCCTTATGAGAGAAGACATGAAATCAATGATTGCAGATACCTTTTCCCAGATGCTTGAAAAGGAAGACATAGATAAGATCACAGTGACAAAACTGATCGGTGAGTGCCATATTTCCCGGCAGACCTTTTATTATCATTTCCGGGATATTATGGATGTACTGGACTGGACGTTCCGCCGGTCAACGCAGGCACTCGCCCGTCGGAGCCTGGAGGCGGAAGACCGGGTAGGGGCGCTTACGGCATATGTGATTTCCGTCAGACAGAACAGGATAAAGCTGGAAAAACTGCTCTATTCCCGCAGGTGGGTCCAGATCGAAGCCATGCTGACAGAGTCTGTCATGATCCATCTGGCAGAAATGACCCGGGGACAGGGAAAGGACATTCGTGTCAGTGTTGATGATATGGAAGTAATGCTGAGATTTTATGCCAGCGGAATGGTTGGGGTTCTGCTGCAGTATGTCGGGAAACCTCATCTGGATGAAGAAAAACTGGTTATTCAGATGGAGAAAATTATTACCGGAAAGATGTTTCCTGGTGAACAGTCATAAAGGTTTAAGAATAATAATCCGGACAGAAGGGACGCTGCAAAACAGATGCGAGTTATCTGTGGAGCAGGAGTCCTTCTTTTATGTCCAAGCACAGAAAGAGGGTACCGACCCATCACCGGATGATGGAGCGGCGCCCTCTTTTCTGATAATTTTCCGGCGTTTTTACAGCTCAATTTTCCGCATTCCCGCCGCTTCAATCAGGAGAGCGATTCCCATGATTACCAGGTAGGCGCACAGAATATAGTTCAGCGCCAGCGCCGAGACGAAGGGCAGCAGCAGAAATACTGCCGCGAGGATAATATTAAGGACGCCGCTGAATGTCAGAGCCCCCGCGTGAGGGATGCGGTAGTATCTGAGCCGTGACGCGAAGGAAAGTTTTTCTGCTCCGTTAAAGATCAGCAGAAAGGCCAGCATGAATGTAACAACCTGTACGGTCAGCTGGATCGGCATAATAAGCAGCATAATACCAATCAGTACATTCAGTATACCTGATATGATCAGCATATAATCTCTGAAATAGTAGGTCATAGACGCAAATGTAATAAAATGATAAATCCCGATCCCGATTACAGCGGCTGCGGCCAGATACTGGATAACGGCAAAAATTCCGATGGGGAATACAGCGGTCAGGATGCCGGCAATAAGCAGCAGCGCTCCCAGAATAAAGTATACTGTACGCATCCTTTTCCGCCCTCTGTTCCAGGCGTCAATCATTTCCTGTACATAGTCAAAGTCTGAGTCAAACCATCTCATATGTCATTGCTCCTTTCCTGAATTGTATAATCTGTTTCAATCTTCTGTATCGGTCCGGCTTCTCTGCACAAGTTTCGCCGATGTTTTCCGGTAATTTCAATATAGCTGAAGAATGTTTTCCCTGCCACTTATAATTTCTGCGGTCTGTCTTTACAATATCCGGGATCTGTCAGTTTTTTTTTACAGATCTGAGGATTTGTCAGGACAGATCCGCAAAATTGAGAGTCGCATCAGGAATTAAATTCTGCTATATAAAAAATGTAGGTTTTATTCAGAGCCGGAAAGGAGGAAGGCTTTCCATGAATATTGATGATAGTGTATTCGCGATTAAATTATATGAGATGGAAGAGCAGTACGGAAAACTGCAGTGCAGGATCCGGATCTGTGAACAGGGCGGCAGAGATAAGATTCATTCCGAGCTTCAGAAAGCCCGGGAAGAGTATAAAGAAAACACACTGCTGCTGGAGGAAAAAGCAAAAACCTGCCGTTCTCAGGCTGTGACCAGACTGACACAGGCGCAGCTGGACTACAGAAAGAAGATCGGAGAGTCCATGAGGAAACAGATTGTCAGGGATCTGCACACCCCGGACAGCAGTTCCGGGGAAGATGAGGAAGAGGCAGACATGCTTTATGCGGAGTTCGCGATGGATTTTGCCACTCTCGCCATGCAGCAGGCGCTGATCTCTGCTCTGAAAGCGCTGGACCGCCAGAAATCACCGGGAAATACTGATGCGGAACAGGAGGCAGGAAGTGAAGACACAGAATCAGCACAGAGGAAAGGAGAGGATGCGGAATGCAGGAAGTAAAAAAACCGAAAAAGCCATTGATTTATTATTATATAATCGTGCTTGCCGCCCTTCTGATATTTAATTTTCTGTTCATGCCGTGGGCGGCGGAACGGCGTGTTACAGAAGTCGGATATGACCGGTTTATTGAGATGACAGAGGAAGAAGATGTGGGTCAGGTGGAAATCAATCAGGAGGACAATGAGATTGTCTTTACTGATAAAGATGGAAGCGCCATTTACAAAACCGGAATGGTGGAGGACCCGGATCTGACCCGGAGGCTGTATGACTCGGGCGCGAAATTTTCAGGACAGATCGTAGAACAGATGTCGCCCATTCTTTCCATTCTTCTTTCCTGGATCCTTCCGGTTGTGATCTTTATCGCGATCGGACAGTATATGTCCAGAAAGCTGATGAAAAAGGCAGGCGGGCCCAATTCCATGATATTCGGAAACGGAAAGAGCAATGCGAAAGTTTATGTCAAGTCTTCGGAAGGCATCAGGTTTTCTGATGTGGCAGGAGACGACGAGGCGAAGGAAAATCTCGCGGAAATCGTGGATTATCTGCACAATCCGGGAAAATACAGGGAAGTCGGCGCGGCGGTGCCCAAAGGCATCCTTCTTGTAGGCCCTCCGGGAACCGGTAAAACCATGCTGGCAAAGGCTGTGGCCGGGGAAGCCAATGTGCCGTTCTTCTCCATGTCAGGATCTGAGTTCGTGGAAATGTTCGTCGGCATGGGCGCCTCCAAAGTCCGGGATCTGTTCAGGCAGGCCAAGGAAAAAGCGCCGTGTATCGTATTTATCGACGAGATCGACGCCATCGGCCAGAAGCGTGACGGCCGTATGGGCGGCAACGATGAACGTGAGCAGACATTAAATCAGCTGCTTACCGAAATGGACGGATTTGAAACAAACAACGGTGTAATTATCCTGGCGGCGACAAACCGCCCTGAGTCTCTGGATCCGGCGCTTACCAGACCGGGCCGGTTTGACCGGAGAGTTCCGGTGGAACTTCCGGATCTGAAAGGCCGTGAAGAGATTCTGAAGGTTCACGCAAAGAAGGTAAAGCTTGACGAGACAGTAGATTTCAATAAGATCGCGCGTATGGCGTCCGGAGCGTCCGGCGCAGAGCTGGCAAATATTGTCAACGAGGCAGCGCTGCGGGCGGTAAGAGAGAACCGGCGTTTCGTGACACAGGCGGATCTGGAAGAGAGTATTGAAGTTGTTATCGCTGGTTATCAGAAGAAAAACGCGATTCTTACCGATCAGGAGAAGAAAGTTGTCGCCTGCCATGAAATCGGCCATGCTCTTGTGGCGGCGAAACAGAGCAATTCCGCTCCGGTTCAGAAAATTACGATTGTACCCCGCACATCCGGCGCCCTGGGCTACACCATGCAGGTTGAGGAAGGCAATCACTATCTGATGAGCCAGGAAGAGCTGGAGAATAAGATCGCCACTCTGACCGGAGGAAGAGCGGCAGAGGAGCTTGTGTTCCATTCCGCGTCTACCGGAGCATCCAATGATATTGAACAGGCAACGAAACTTGCCCGTTCCATGATTACCCGGTACGGTATGAGTAAAGATTTCGATATGGTGGCCATGGAGACGGTGACCAACCAGTATCTGGGCGGAGACTCATCCTTAAGCTGCTCTATGGAAACCCAGACCGAGATTGACCGTCAGGTGGTGGAGCTTGTGAAAAAGCAGCATGAGAAGGCTGCGAAGATTCTGGAAGAAAACCGGACGAAGCTGAACGAGCTGGCGGATTATCTCTATGAAAAAGAAACCATCACAGGTGAGGAGTTCATGCGGATATTAAATGCGTGACCGGAAATTTTCTATTAAGTACATGGGACGGGATACGTAAGTATTCTGCCCTGTGATAAATCATATAAATCCAAAATAGTATTTGTACAGAAGAAAAGAAAGGTGGAAATACAAATGGGAAAGTCAATTAAAGAAACAATGCAGGAATTTACAGTAAACCAGGCGCTCAAATATCTGGAAGGCAATCCGGAGGAAAACATTCCGAAGCTGATGGCATTTGTGGACCGGTTTATGCCGAAAGACTGGTATACGAGCCAGCGGAACGCGATCAGAGGAGCCATTGAGCAGAAGAATAACTGGTATCAGCTGATCTTAAGGCTCTATGAGCTGGATCCGGGCGTGCGCCGGGCATTTTTCCAGAACTTCATTACAAATGCCAGTCTGAAAGGAAGCGCCGTGCAGGATGAGATGGCAAAGAAATATAACTGCAATATTCCCTGGGCGATCCTGCTTGATCCTACTACGGCATGCAATCTGAACTGTACGGGATGCTGGGCTGCCGAATATGGACATCAGTTCAACTTAAGTCTGGAGGATATTGATTCTATCGTCCGCCAGGGCAAGGAGCTGGGAACTTATATGTATATTTACACCGGCGGCGAGCCTACAGTACGTAAGAAAGATATATTCAGGATCTGCGAGATGCATCCGGACTGCGAGTTCCTTGCATTTACTAATGGTACAATGATTGACGAGGAATTCTGCCGGGAAATGCTGCGGGTAAAGAACTTTGTGCCGGCCATCAGCCTGGAAGGATTCGAGAAAGCCAACGACGGCCGCAGAGGAGACGGTGTATACCATAAAGTACGCCATGCAATGGAGCTGATGAAAGAGCACAGACTGCCCTTCGGAATCTCCGTCTGCTACACAAGCCAGAACTTCGAGGATGTCAGCAGTGAAGCGTTCTACGATATGATGATCGAGAGCGGCGCTCTGTTTGTATGGTACTTCCATTACATGCCGGTAGGACACGGCGCAGTGACAGACCTGCTTCCCACACCGGAACAGAGAGAAGAAATGTACCACCGCATCCGTCATTTCCGCGGGAGCAAGGCGATCTTCGGCATGGACTTCCAGAACGACGGCGAGTATGTAGGCGGATGTATTGCCGGCGGCAGAAGATATCTGCACATCAACGCAAAGGGGGATGTGGAGCCATGTGTATTTATCCACTACTCCAATGTAAACATTCACGACTGTTCACTGCTGGATGCGCTGAGAAGCCCCATCTTCCAGGCGTACCACGACAATCAGCCCTTTAACAATAACCATCTGCGCCCCTGCCCCATGCTGGAGAATCCGGAACGCCTGAGAAAACTGGTCAAAGATACCGGAGCTGTAAACACAGACTATCAGGATCCGGAAAGTGTAGACGATCTGTGCGACAGATGTGAGCCTTACGCAGAAAACTGGAAACCGACGGCAGATAAACTGTGGGGAGAAAGTCATCCTCAGAAATAAGAGAATTCGGATTTGTCGAAGGGAATCTCCGGACAGCAAATAGAAAATCAGAAGACAAGAAAGTGTTTGAAGGACGTATTCAGAAGAGGGGGACAGGGAATTCTGATTCCGTTCCATGAGTTAAGATAAATCA
>DXIU01000135.1 GCA_019112765.1 Candidatus Mediterraneibacter norwichensis
ATTTTTCAAGGCATAGTACCCACTATGTCCAATGTTTATGTCCATTTCTCGTAAATTTCTTTTCCTGCACGATATTCAGTTGTCAAGTTTCGGTTGGAATCTCATTCATTGAGATTCCGAGAAGTTATTAATTTCTTTACCTGTGTTATACTGAGAATATCGTACAGGAGGGAGCATGTTATGGCGAAAGGACCGAATCAGAAATTTAAATTATACTGTCTGGCACAGATCATGCTGGAAAATACAGATGACGGGCATTTTCTTACGATGCAGGAGATTATCTCTTTACTGGAGCAGCAGGGAATCAGCGCGGCACGCAAAAGCGTGTATGAAGACCTGAGAGATCTGGAGTATTTTGGAATCGAAGTAGAAGGGGAACCTCTGGGAAAGAGGTATCATTACCATGTTGTAAACCGCCCTTTTGAACTGCCGGAGATGAAGCTGCTGGTCGACGCGATCCAGTCTTCCAAATTTATTACAGAGAGAAAGACAAACGCCCTGATCAGAAAGCTGGAAAAGCTGGTCAGCAGATATGAGGCAACAAAGCTGCAGCGCCAGGTATATGTTTCCGGAAGAATCAAAACAATGAACGAGAGCATTTACTATACAGTAGACGCGATTCACAATGCGATTTCGGAAAACCGGAAAATAAAATTTCAGTATTTTCAGTGGAATGTGAAAAAGCAGATGGAACTTCGCCATAATGGAGCTTATTATCATATCAGCCCCTGGGGACTTTCCTGGGATGATGAAAATTATTATCTGGTGGGATATGATTCCGATGCCGGAATGATCAAACATTACCGGGTTGACAAGATGCTGCATATCCGCATGTCGGATGAACCCCGGGAGGGAAAAGAACATTTCCGGAAGCTGGATATGGCGGACTATGCAAAGAAAAGTTTCGGCATGTTCGGCGGCAAAGAGCGGCAGGTAAAACTTTCCGTGGAAAACCGTATGGCCGGTGTGATTATCGACCGGTTTGGAAAAGATGTGATGCTGATTCCCTCAGATGAGGAACATTTTACGGTAAATGTAAATGTCCGTGTCAGCAGTCAGTTCCTTGGCTGGATCTTTTCTCTCGGCGAAGGGGTAAAGATTATCGGGCCGGAGGATGTTGCGGCTCAGATGAGAGAAGAAACAGACCGGCTGATCCGGCAGTATAAGTAAGGAAGGGGAGAAAGAGTATGAACTATCTGGTGATTGATCTGGAAATGTGCCATGTTCCTAAAACATATAGAAGTAAAAATTATAAATATGCAAGTGAAATTATACAGATCGGCGCAGTGATGCTTGACCAGAATTACAGAAAGACAGGAGAGATATGCCGGTTTGTTCATCCGGATCACGGAGTTCTGGATCATTTTATCGGTGACCTTACCGGTATTCAGAATAAAGAACTGAAAAATGCCCCTGGACTGGAAGAAGTACTGAAAGATATCATGACCTGGATTGAAGGCTGTGAGTATAAAATATATGCCTGGAGTGAGAATGATTTTCTGCAGCTTGGAAGAGAAATCCGCTGTAAACAAATCGAAGATGAACGGATCGGAAAGTTTATGGATCAGGAGCGCTGGATTGATTATCAGAAAGTCTTTATGGACCGGTACGAATTTACAAGAGAAATCGGGCTGGACGAAGCGCTGATGCTCTGTGATATTGAGCCGGACGGAAAGTTTCATAACGGTCTGGACGATGCGGTCAATACAGCGAAGATTATTGAAAAACTTGAGAAAGATCCTGAATACGAGGTCCGTAACTACGAAAAGGAAACAGCGAAGCCGTCGGAGCATCTGAAGATCAGTATGGGGGATCTGTTCGCAGAACTGGGATTTTCGTGTACGGCATAAGGATAGAAAAAGGATAGAAAACAGAAAGCACTGCCCGGAAAATGAAGGTTTACAGACAGGATAACAAGTAAGATAATAAGCATGTAAGGAGGAGTGCGTCATGAGACTTTTTATAGCGATTCAGCTGTCTCCTGAGATGGAAAAGGCCCTGGTGGGCTGTATGCATGATCTGAAAAAGCAGGGCGTGGAGGGAAACTATGTTCCGGCCCGGAATCTGCACATGACCCTGGCTTTTATCGGAGAATATGACAATCCCGGGAAAGTAAAGGAGATTATGGAGAAAGTTCCTCTTCCGGAGTTCCGTCTGAGCCTGGGGGATAAAGGAAATTTCGGCAATATTCTGTGGGCAGGCGTGAAGGGCAATCAGAAGCTGAAAACTTATGTATAAAGAACTATAGACCAAAACCAGGCTGGTGCTGACAGAAAAGCCAATTCTATACATAAACATTTATTTGAAAGTATTAGTATTAAGAAAAATGTACGGACTGAACTGGTAATACCAGAAAGTTTTCAAGGCCAGCTTGATGAAGAACGACGAAAAAAGGCAATGCAAAAAAGGATTTCAACTGTACTTGCTGTTCTGATTCCCATACTGGCGCTGGCTGCTCTTGTAACCATCCTTATAGTTTTTACAGCTTCGGACTCCTCCGGAACATCCGATGAAAACAGTGCAGAGGCAATCGAAGACTCTTCTGGTATAGAAACAAATACCAACAATTCCGATGCAGGAGCGTCTCCCTATTCCACTGCTGCTTCTCTTACTGTGAAAAATGGCGATACAGTCAACATCGACTATGTAGGCACCGTCGACGGAGCAGAATTTGACGGCGGAAACACATATGGCGTCGGAACTGACCTTATCATTGGCTCAGGCCTGTACATTGATGACTTTGAAGAACAGCTTATCGGGGCTCATCCAGGCGACACTGTAGAAGTTAAGGTAACCTTCCCCGAAGACTTCGGCAATGAAGAACTGAATGGAAAGGATGCCGTATTCGAAGTCGTAATTAACGAAATATATAAATAAATTTGGCGAAATGAACTTAGATGACAGAACGTTCGAAAATGACCGGTCGCCCACATCTCCTATACGTTTCTCCTGTTCGGAGCACCCGGCCATTTTCTACGATTTTTAAGCCGGAAGTTCCTTTCCCAAATTCCGGTAGAACAACAGGGGAAGGGGGAACTTTATCGACTATTATTGTCTGTGCCGCAGGCGGCAGCTTTTAAGGTTGAAACGCATCAAAGTGAAAAAGAAATAACATTTCAGGAGGAGGATACAGACGGCTGGCTGAGTCTTTCGGAAGCAGGGGGCGTGGGGATTCGCTGACTTTGATATGTTAAAGTCATTCATTCTGGAGGTGAAACAAGAGGAAGAGAAAAAGCTGATAGGAAAAATATACTAAGGTATGAATATTTACACTTCCCTCCAATATTTGGAAAACCACAGTTTCGGAAAGCTTCTAACAATATTCTTATATCTCAATCTCCGTCCCCTCCGCGATCCGCATCTCAGTATACAGTATTACCATATCCCCTTCTCTGAGAATCAGATTCCCGTTGGGGATCATGATCTTATCCCTTCGTTTTACAAGGACGATGACAGAATGTCTGGAAATATCCAGATCCCGGATGCGATGCCCGTTCCAGGGATTATTTTTCTGAAGAGTAATCTCTTTTAGCCGGATATGATCTTTATCCTGGAAGGATTCCGCCGCCAGGACCATTACATCGTCCTCTTGGAGGACAAGATTGCCCCGGGGAACAAGAATCCGCTGGTTCCTCTGCACTACGGCAACAATGACTCTTTCAGGCAGGTGAAGCTGGGCGATGCTCTTATTGATCCAGGGATCCCGGGATGTAAGGTGGATTTTGATAAAATGCACGTCTTCTTCCCGCCCGTATTCGGCCATCCGCTTGATGCGGGAGTACTGATCCACAAATCCCGCGGATATAATACCGGTAGGGATCGCCACCATGCCCACTCCCAGAAATGTGATAAAAATACCGAACAGTTTTCCAAGAGTGGTTATGGGATAGATATCCCCGTATCCGACGGTAAGCAGAGTGGACGCCGCCCACCAGATGCCGGAAAATGCGTTGGTAAATACTTCCGGCTGCGCTTCGTGTTCCAGGCTGTACATGCACAGGCTGGACGCAACCATGAGAATCAGTATGGTAAATACAGAGGAGAAGAGCTGCTGCCGTTTGCTGTTCAGTACTTCTGTAATCAGCCGGAAGGAATCATAGTAAGAATTGATCCGGAACAGCCGGAATACCCGCATGATTCTCAGCATCCGGAAAGCCACCGCACCGGACGGGAAGAAGATCGGCAGATAATAGGGGAGAAAGGAAAGCATGTCCACGATTCCGGTAAAGGACAGGATATATTTGCGGACAGCCTTCAGACTGCCGGATTCCGGATGGGCGTATTTTGCCGTCCATATCCGGAGCAGGTAGTCCAGGCAGAACATGGCTACGGTAATATTTTCCAGAACAAGAAACAGACTGCCGTACCGCATCCGGTATTTTTCATATGTATAAAGAACACTGACAGCCAGGTTCAGGATAATCGTAATCAGATATACGAAATCATACACGCGGGCAGCCGGATCCGGCCCGCTTCTCACTTCAAGTATTTCGTAAACACGATATCTGATCTGTTCTTTTTTCCTGCTGTTCATATCGATCAATCCCCCACAATTAATCCGAAATAAATGATTTCAGGTCTTACTAATAGAGTAGACAAACCCAGGCGAAAAAACAAGTGATAATTGAACCTTTTCAGGCAAATCAGCAGCGGTTTATTCCGAATGCCAGGCTATGCGGTTCAGTCTCACTGAAGGAAGTCTGCCGCAGAGAAAAAAAGAGAAAAATAGTCGCACAAGAATGATTGCCGTCTGTCCCTAAACATGGTATAGTGTTAGTAAGTATTGTGATTTTTCACAAAAAAATTATAAGAAAAGTAATAGGAGTGGTAAAAATGTATCAGGAAGAGTATAAGCGCTGGATGGAAGCCGACCTGGAAGACCCGGATCTGAAACCGGAATTATCCAGAATTGAAGGAAATGACGACGAGATCAAAGAACGTTTTGCAGTTGCACTGAAGTTCGGTACAGCAGGTCTGAGAGGCGTACTCGGCGCAGGAACAAACCGTATGAATATTTACGTAGTCCGTCAGGCTACACAGGGACTTGCCAACTGGGTAAAGACACAGGGAGGAACCCAGACGGTGGCGATCAGTTACGACAGCCGTATCAAGAGTGACGTATTCGCAAAGAACGCGGCAGGCGTTCTGGCGGCAAACGGCATTAAAGTAAGAATCTATGACGCGCTGATGCCCGTGCCGGCCCTTTCATTCGCGACACGCTACTATAACTGCAATGCAGGCATTATGGTGACAGCTTCCCACAATCCCGCAAAATACAATGGATACAAGGCTTACGGGCCGGATGGATGCCAGATGACAGATGATGCGGCAGCCATTGTATACGACGAGATCCTGAAGACAGATATCCTGACAGGCGCGAAATACATGTCCTTTGCGGAAGGCGTTGAGGAAGGACTGATCCGCTTCGTAGGAGACGACTGCAAGCGGGCTCTTTATGATGCTATTGAGTCAAGACAGGTTCGTCCGGGCCTTTGTAAAACAGCAGGCCTGAAGCTGGTATACAGCCCGCTGAACGGTTCCGGACTTGTACCGGTAACTCAGGTGTTAAAAGATATTGGTGTTACAGATATTACCATCGTACCGGATCAGGAGTATCCGAACGGTTACTTTACCACATGCAGCTATCCGAATCCGGAGATCTTTGAGGCTCTGGAGCAGGGACTTAACCTGGCAAAAGAGACAGGCGCGGATCTGATGCTTGCAACTGATCCGGACGCGGACCGGGTGGGGATTGCCATGAAGTGTCCGGACGGTTCCTATGAACTGGTAAGCGGAAATGAAGTAGGCGTTCTGCTTCTTGATTATATCTGCGCGGGACGTATTGAGAAGGGCACTATGCCGGAGAAAGCCGTTGCGGTAAAATCCATTGTATCCACACCGCTGGCTGACGCCATTGCAGAGCACTACGGGGTAGAGCTTCGCAGCGTTCTGACAGGATTCAAGTGGATCGGCGATCAGATCGCGCAGCTGGAAGAAGCAGGAGAGGTAGACCGCTTTATTTTCGGATTTGAAGAGAGCTACGGATATCTGGCAGGACCGTATGTACGTGACAAAGATGCGGTTATCGGTTCCATGCTGATCTGCGAGATGGCTGCTTACTACAGAAGCATCGGCAGCTCACTGAAACAGAGAATGGAAGAAATCTACGCACAGTACGGACGTTACCTCAACAAGGTTGACAGCTTCGAATTCCCGGGATTAAGCGGAATGGACAAGATGGCAGGAATCATGCAGGGACTTCGCGATAACCCGCTTACAGAGGTTGCGGGATACAAAGTAGTAAGTGTAACAGATTATACGAAACCGGAGGAGACAGGCCTTCCGTCAGCAAATGTTCTGATCTACAAGCTGGAGAACAACGAGACTGTTATCGTTCGTCCTTCCGGAACAGAGCCGAAGATTAAGATCTATTACACAACACTGGGCAAAGATCTGGCAGAGGCACAGGCAGAGAAAGACAAGCTTGCGGAAGCACTGAAGCCGGTTATGGCGTAACAGCGGATCAGCTGTGTAAACGACAGAACAGATAAAGAAAACATAGGAGAAACGGCAGCAGGGGTGAGAGATCATCCTGCTACCGTTTTTTTTATATAATATATATGGTATATTAACTTTCCCTGCAGGAACAGTGAAAAAGAAAAGTATGCAGACTGCGCGGTAGCGTAATGATTGACATTACAGCAAAGAAGTGGTATCTTGAAAATACAAGATGTAACATTCAACATTACAATAAAACTGGCGCTGCGCGGGATACACGGATTTTATGGCAGCCAGGGAAAAGGAGGATGAATAACAATATGGCAATTCAGATATTAAACCGGAAGAAACAGACGAAAAGAGTGGATTTTATGCAGTTTTTAAGCGGCGTGCCGGCCAGGGATTATGTGTTCCAGCACACCCCTTATGAAGAACAGATCCGGGAAGCGGCGTCCCTTCTGAAACAGGCGGACGCAGTGATTATCGGCGCGGGAGCAGGGCTATCCACGGCAGCAGGATTAAGCTACGGCGGGAAACGCTTCCGGGACAACTTCGGGGACTTTATAAAAAAGTATGGCCGTGAAGCTATGACAGATATGTACAGCGCAGGATTTTATCCTTTCCCGTCGGAGGAGGAAAAGTGGGGATACTGGTCAAAACACGCATATCTGAACCGGATCGAACCGGCGGCGCTTCCGCTCTATCAGGCAGTTTATGAACTGGTGAAGGATAAGCCCCATTTCGCTCTGACCACCAACGTGGATCACCAGTTCTGGAAGGCCGGGTTTGCAGATGAAGATATCTTTGCCACCCAGGGAGACTACGGGGAGATTCAGTGCGGGAAAGGCTGCCATGATAAAGTATATGACGCCGTGGAACTGTTTCAGGAGATGAACCAGGCGCGGAAAGCGGGCAGTGGGAATCAATGAAGACATTGCCAGAAGTATAGAAGATATCAGAAAAGAGGCAGAGAATGATGGGAGCAGATAAAAAACAGGAAGAGCGGCTGGATTATCTTCTTCATGAATTCAAGGAAGATTCCGGCAGATACAGAGATCTGGAGACAGGAGAGGATTACGGAGAGAAGAGAATGCTTCTGCGCTCTCTTATGAATATCCGGATGCCCGGGAAAATGAATGAAAACGTTGTAAAAGTGCAGGATGAATTTCTGACTGAGGAGGCCAGAGAAAAAGGAATTGTTGAGCTTACGGATATTCCGACGGCGGCGGAGCAGTACGGGAGCAGCCATCCGTATGCGGATAAAATTTCCGTCTGGCAGGGGGATATTACGAGACTGCGTGCGGGAGCTATTGTCAATGCGGCGAATTCGCAGATGCTGGGGTGTTTTGTGCCATGCCATAAATGTATAGACAATGCTATTCACAGCGCGGCCGGGATTGAGCTCAGGGAAGCATGCAGCCATTATATGAAGCGCAGACGGATGCAGTACGGCGCCCGCTATGAAGAGCCCACAGGACGAGCTGTTCTGACGAAGGGGTACAATCTGCCCGCGGATTATGTGATTCACACAGTTGGTCCCATTGTGGGAGGCAGCCTGAATCAGAAGCTGAAGGATGATCTGGAAAGCTGTTACCGGAATGTGCTGGAGTGCTGTGTGGAGCATGGGATCCGTTCCGTGGCGTTCTGCTGTATCAGCACAGGGGAATTTCATTTTCCGAACGATGAGGCGGCAAAGATCGCGGCTGATACGGTAACCGGGTTTCTTAAAGAGCATGGTCCGGACTTTGACCGGATTATTTTCAATGTGTTCAAAGATGTGGACCGGGAGCTGTATGAGGCGGAATTGAAGCGGTAAAGCCGGGGCGCCGGTGTCAGAATTGACACCGCAGGAAACAGCAGGTAAAATGAAGGTTATAAAACCAGAGGTCGATCCTGCGTGCCGCGGCAGACGCGGAAGCTCAGGAGAAAGGAGCAGAGTGTGTTATGCAGATCTCAAGCAGATTTACGATTGCCGTCCATATGCTGACCTGTATGGAGACATTCAAAGAAGAATATAAGATTACCAGCGATTTCCTTGCTGCCAGTATTAATGTGAATCCGGTTATTATCCGCCGGATCCTGTCCCAGTTAAAGGATGCGGGACTGATCGAGGTGAAGCGCGGGACCGGGGGCGCGGCAGTCATAAAGCCGCTGGAAGAGATTACATTTCTGGACATATACCGTGCCGTGGAGTGCATAGAGGAGAACACGCTGTTTCATTTTCACGAGAATCCCAATCCGGACTGTCCGGTAGGAAGGAATATCCACAATATTCTGGACGATAAGCTGCTCCGGGTGCAGGAAGCGATGGAGCGGGAACTGAAGGCTATCACCATGGCGGATGTAATGGCTGATCTGGGAAAATATATCTGAATGGATTCGTGTAAGGAGCAGAAAAGATGACAATCAGAGAAATCGCACAGCTTGCCGGTGTATCAAACGCCGCGGTATCCAGATATCTGAACGGAGGATATGTCAGCGGCGAGAAGAAGGAGCGGATTAAAAAAGTTATTCAGGAAACCGGATATCAGCCGTCCATGCAGGCCCGGACGCTCCGGACTAAGAAGGCCTGTCTCGTGGGCGTGGTGGTTCCGAAGATCAATTCCGAGTCCATCAGCCGGGTTACAGAAGGCGTAGGCCAGGTCCTTTCGGAGCGGAGGGCAGAGCGGCTTATATCGGTGTTACACGGGAAGACAAGGCGGCAGGCGCCGCAAGAGAGGACGGCTTCTGTGCCGGCCTGAAGGCAGAAGGGCAGGAACTGGCGGAAGATTACAGTGGATGGAGAGAAGATTCTGTCGGCTTCTGTCCAGGGGCTGACAGGAGGCATATGGGACAGCCGGAACGTATACCAGTCAGGCTGGTTTGCCGTGGAAGGGGACATTCTGGATAAATACAGTCTGTCCGGATACCGGCTTTGGGATTACGGGTTTGACTATTATGCGCCTCAGAGCTTTGAGACAGAGGACGGCAGACGGATCCAGATCGGATGGATGGGAATGCCGGACTGTGAGGAATACACGAACCGGACGCTGGACGAGGGATGGCAGCACTGCTTTACTTTTCCACGGGAGATCTTCGTCCGGGACGGACAGGTGTGCCAGCGTCCGGCGCGGGAACTGCAGAAACACCTTGCGCCGGAAGAAAAGACTGCAAGCCGTTATGAACAGGATGCATGCCCGGCGTATCAGGCTTATATCAGCGGTATCCGGAAAAATCATTTCCGGGCGGTGCTGGCGGAAGAGCTGATCCTGGAGTACAGGGAAGGCCGGTTCGAGATGCGCTTTACAGATCAGAACCGGAATTCGGTCTCTGCCGGGCGGGGGCTCCGGTACGCGGAAATGGGAAATGTGGAAAATGTCCGGATTCTTACAGATGTTTCCTCGGTGGAAGTATTTATTAATGACGGACAGTATGTGTTTACAACAAGATACTATCCCGGGCGGTTCTGCTTATCTGTGGAAGCAGAAGGCGCGGATATAGCGATTAGCCGGATTGATTAAAATCCGGCTATATTTTTCATACATTCATGCCTTAAAAGCATTTTAAATTGTGCAAAGTATCTAAATGTATTGCGTGTATTTCTGCAAAATTTATGAAAAATGCGTAAAATTTCACCATATATATGAAATAATTGCCCTTGATAAACAAAAACAGGCCGTGATATGCTAAATATGTCATAGATTAACTAAGGGCAGGAGGAAAATGAGAAATGAAGAAAAGGACATTAGCTCTTTTCATGGCGGCATGTCTGGTATGGGTACTTTTGAGACCGGCGTTTCAAATCAGGATACATGGCAAAACGCAGAATTTATCCGTCTGAACCAGAGCAGTTCGGCGCCCATATTCCGTACGGAGCAGGAGCTTCAGGGCGAGGTGGCTTCGGCCAGACTTTATATTACGGCTCTCGGGGCTTACCAGGCTTATATTAACGGTGAACGGGCAGGAACTGTGGATGCGGAAGGAAATACAGAATACCATCATATGAATCCGGGATACGGAAACGGAAATGTAAGTCTGGGATATCAGACCTATGATGTGACTTCTCTTCTGGAAGGAGAGAATACCGCCGCCGTTTCTGTTCTTGCGGGGAACGGGTGGAAGTTCGGGCTTGCCACAACATCCGCGCAGCCGGCAGTGAAAGCATGGCTGAAAGTTACTTGAAGCTCTCAAAGAGACATTCCTTGACAGCTATGTGACCTTTGAAAACGGTAATCTTGTTATTGATTCCGGAAATACCGCTACTCAGAATTATCAGTTCTTCGGCCAGGGCTACAATTCAGACGGAAGTCCTATGAAGGGCGGCGTATGGGAGGACAACTCTCAGACCTCCCTTCTGTGGATGCTCAAATTAGGTTACTATGACAGTGATGAAATGAAAGAGGCGGCAGAAGAGCTTCTGGTTGAAAATATCCGCAATGAGAATCCGGATGAATCCAGCATCCGCGCAGATTACGGCGAAAATACGCTGGCTGCCGGATTCCTGGGCGCCAATGTAATCACCCCCGTCCTTTCCGACAACGGTCATGCGGATGTGGCTTATGATCTTCTGCTTCAGGACGAGCAGCCTTCCTGGCTGTATGAGGTAGAAGCGGGCGCAACTACTGTATGGGAGCGCTGGAACTCCTACACAGAAGGCGTGGGATTCGGTGATGCGGAGATGAATTCCTTTAACCATTATGCATACGGCGCTGTTGTGGAGTGGATGTACCGGTATATGGCCGGAATCACGGCAGATGAAGAAAATCCGGGATTTAAACATATTATCCTCCAGCCTGCGCTGGATACCGGAGCAGCCTACAATGATCAGGCAAGAATCAATTCCGTGGAAGGAACCCATGATTCTTATCTGGGAACCATTACTTCAGCCTGGACAAGCCAGGGCGAGGGAGAAAACGCAGAACTTGTAACTTATCACACCGTAATACCGGCAAATACAACTGCAACACTTTACCTTCCGGTGGACGAAAGCTCCATAGAAGGATTCGAGGCAGTGGAAGGTGTATCCGGCGTGGAAGCGGAAGAGCACAACGGACAGATGACCGTGAAGCTGGAGCTGGAAAGCGGCGGTTATGACTTTACTGTTCAGGACGGCAGATTAACAGTTGCATATGCAGAAGGCTATACCGCAGCCGCCATCCGAAAGGCGCATCCCGCTGTCCGTATTCCGCCATTTTCTGTTCTTATCCAATCAGCACTGCCGCCGATAATTTCAACTACAATCAGGAAAACGAAGACAGAACTTTTTCGGCTGCGG
>DXIU01000017.1 GCA_019112765.1 Candidatus Mediterraneibacter norwichensis
AATCCCCCCAGGCTCGTTATGGTGGGTATGGTGCAGTTGGTTAGCGCGCCAGATTGTGGTTCTGGATATCGTGGGTTCGAGTCCCACTACCCACCCTTTTCTTTTATATTCGCACTGGCAGGCAGTGTCAGGTTAAGTCTTTAATGGGCTATCGCCAAGCGGTAAGGCACAGGACTTTGACTCCTGCATTCGCTGGTTCGAATCCAGCTAGCCCAGTTTTTATTTGTATGGGAGGCCGGTAAAGAAAATATGGGCGTGTAGCTCAGGTGGTAGAGCACTTGACTTTTAATCAAGTTGTCCGGGGTTCGAATCCCCGCACGCTCACTGGATTCAGATTTCCGGAGATGGGATTCTTCGGAAATTTTTTATTTCTGCGGGACAGCCTGCTGGAGTAACCCGCAGAATAAAAGCCCTTCGGGCAGGATAAGCGGATATGGCGGAATTGGCAGACGCGCCAGACTTAGGATCTGGTGTCTACGACGTGCAGGTTCAAGTCCTGTTATCCGCATTAAAAAGCGGCAGAATACGCTGAAACAGTGCGTTTCCTGCCGTTTTTTTGCCCCTTGATACTGAAATAGATATTGTGCGCTGTCTGCGCTTATGGCAGTATATGGACAGGAACAACCGTGTTGCAGGGTGGCTGACCTCTATTCTACATAGAATGGGGGTGGTGCTGATGGACAAGAAACCGTTTGACTTCAAAGATCTGATGGCTTTTGGAATGTTCATTCTGGCATTGCTGACATTCGTATTCTCGAATTTGAAGTAATGTTTTAAGCATAGAAAAACCACCCCGAAACTTTGGCTGAGTGATGAGGTGGTAATTCTATTTTATTCCTTGTTATGAGGTCAACCCCTTGTGGGCGGTTGTTCCTTTTCTATTCACAATATAGCATATCGTCTGCAGAGATTCAAGATTTTGATGCTGAAAACTTAAGTGGGTTTACTGCACTGTAGACTGGATAGAGGCCGTATCAGCCTGTTTCTGTTTAAATAATTCACGATTTGCCATAACTGCCGCTGCGGCAGCTGCAATAATGTGGCTGATTAAAACAGCTGTCCAGATCCCGTTTATTCCTGCATTATAATGAGATAATATCCATGCCAGGGGCATTCTTATTATTATGTAGTACAGGATCATACAAAGCAGGCTTTTGGCAGGCCTGCCCATTCCATTTAAGCTTCCCAGAAAGCAGTTTGTAATTGTATTCAGCACATATCCAATACCAACAATTTTAAAATAAATGCCGACAATATCTGCCGCCGGCTCACTGTCCACAAAAAGGTGTGACAATGGCCTGGAAAAGCAGATTACACAGACAGAAAGAACAGCCAATACAACTGAGCCGTATATTAGTGAAACCTTTATGTATTCTTTTGCCCGGTCATATCTCTTTCCGCCGGCACATTGGCCTATGATACTTGTAAGCGCCATATTTAAAGCCATTGCCGGATAAAACAGGATTGTTTCCAGCTTCCCGGTGATTCCATATGCGGCTAATGCAGAAATACCATATCCTGCCACAAGAGAAGTAAGAAAACCAGTGCTTATTGCAGGAATACTCTGCTGAAATGCAGAAGGAACCCCTTTTATAATAAATAAGGGAATAAATTTCTTATTAAAAAGCGACAGGTGAAGATTAAAAAGCTGCTTCTTATATAAGTATAAAAGCATAAAGATAAGACACAGGGTCTGGGATAAAACTGTGGCAACGGCTGCACCATTAAATCCCATAAAATGTATAAACAATGGATCCAGCGCTGCGTTTAACAGCGTACAGATCAGCATTGCGGCAACCTGAAAAACGCTGTTTCCGAAGCTTCTTAAAACGGCGGTAAAATAGCAGTACAGATAAACTGCCAGATATCCGAGAAGATAAATCGACAGATATTGGCGGGCCAACTGCATAACTTCATCTGGCGTATTAAGAAATACGAGAATCGGCTTTAATGCGGCTTCTGCCAAAACGGTTACGCCCAGTGAAAATATAATCGCGGTTACTAAAGATGTCACAATCAACTGGTCTGTTTTTTCTTGATAGCCTGCACCGATCGCCTGAGACAGCAGGATTGTAACGCCGTTGGTTGCTCCCATGGCAACGGAACTGAGAATTAAAATGATGGGCGTCGAATTTGTTAAGGCCGCATATGCTGTTTCACCCAGTAAATTGCCAATCCAGAGACTGTCGACAAGATTATATGCCATATTCAGAAACATAGCTGCCATAAGCGGCAATACCATCGCTGCTAAACAGTGTTTCGTATTTCCTTTAATAAAGTCAATTTTTGTTTTCATATATGATACCTCCTAAATGAATGAATATCAGTCACTAAAAACTTTAAATAATTCCCTGCCTGATCCGGCAGGGGGAAATTATGTTTTTTATGAAAAATTTTTAATCAGCTCAAGCAGAAAACTGCGGATCTGTTTTACACGTTCTTCGGCAGAAATCTCCTGGTTAAGAAGTACGCCTAACTGTCCATATATGCAGAAAGAGGCCATGGTTTCCGGATCCCGTACCTGAATTGTTCCCTGTTTATTTGCCGCAGAAAGCAGATCTGCAACCACAGGCTGCAGTTTTGAACAGATTTTTAAAGATAACTGATTATGGAATTTTGTATTGCTTTTATCGTGACATATTTTCTGAGTATAGCTGTTATCATTTTCTGCTTCCAAAAATGTAGGCATTTTCTCAATTATCTGTGTCAAAGACATTCCCGGAGTTAAACTGCGGCAGATATGGTCAACCTGCCTTTGGGCGTACTGGTCGAGAGCAGTATCAAACAGTTCTTCTTTTGAAGAAAAATACCGATAACAAAGCCCTTGAGCTACATTCATTTCTTTTGCAATATCTGAAATGGATGTTTTTTCATAGCCCTTTTCATAAAACACCTTCATTGCAGTATCAATGATTTCCTGCCGCCTTTCCTCAGGTGGTTTTGTAATTCTGGTCATAGATCTATTCACCTCTTTTCTGTCTGTCGCATGATAGAGTATAGCATAAATAGATTTATTTGTAAATGAATATTATTCATTCAATTTAAGGCGTTCGACGTTATCTTTAGTGTTACTGAATATAACATTGTACGCATCCGGCATATATGATAATATAAGGACAGGGACAACCGTGTTGCAGGGTGGCTGACCTCTATTCTACATAGAATGGGGGTGGTGCTGATGGACAGAAAACCATTTGACTTTAAGGACCTGATGGCTTTTGGAATGTTCATTCTGGCATTGCTGACATTTGTATTCTCGAATTTGAAGTAATGTTTTAAGCATAGAAAAACCACCCCGAAACTTTGACCGGTAGCAGGGTGGCATTTCTGATTACCATTTTGTGAGGTCAACCCCTTGTGGGCGGTTGTTCCTTTTCTATTCACAATATAGCATATCGTTTGCAGGGATTCAAGATTTTGATGCTGAAAACTTATGCGGCCTTTGCTGCACTGTAGCTTTGAAGTAATATTGGAACCGTCCGTTTGCCATGCAGCAGCGGGAATCCGCCTGCGGCTTCTTCCCGCTGTATGGCGTCCGCCATATATTAAAAACACAGTCGAAAGCCATTTATAAGCCAGCTTATATGTCTTCCGCCTGTGTTTTTACTGCATGGCAAACTGGTTTAGCATATCCTCGGCAGTTGGAGGCCGGTTAGTTTGGGGAGGATGCGGCGGCCGCCGATGGATGTTTTCAGGAGGACTTTTCCGGGAAGTTCTTCTGTGACGGTGCCGATGCGGGCGGCGTTTTCTCCGTCGGGAATCTGGCGTATGGCTTCCAGGATGGTGTCTGCCCTGTCAGGGGCACAGACAGCCAGCATTCTTCCTTCGCAGGCGCAGTAAAGGGGATCCAGTCCCAGCATATCGCAGGCAGCTTCTACTGCCGGATCTGACGGGAGGGCAGTTTCATCCAGCTGGATTGAGAAGGGCATGTTTTCCGTAAACTCGTTCAGTGTGGTTGCAATGCCGCCTCTCGTGGGATCCCGCAGAATACGGAGGGAAGAGGAGTCTGCGGCTGCGTCTATTGCGGCTGCGGAGACCCGGTGTAAGGGCCGGCAGTCCGAGCGGAGCGGGCTGTCTTCTTTCAGGAGGCCGGAGCGGGACATCATTACTGCGGCGCCGTGACATCCGACACTGCCGCTGACCAGCACGGCGTCGCCGGGGCGGATGCCCTCTTTCCCCGGAAGATCAGCGCGCTGAAATCCGATTCCTGCCGTGTTGATATAGATGCCGTCTCCTTTTCCGGCTTCTACCACTTTGGTATCTCCGGTTACAATGGACACGCCGGCGGTTTTCGCCTCTTCTGCAATAGAGGACACAATGCGGCGGAAATCTGAGAAAAGGAATCCTTCTTCTAATATAAAAGACAGACTTAAATATTGAGGAGTTCCGCCTGCCATACACAGGTCGTTGACTGTTCCGCAGACAGATAGTTTTCCAATGTCCCCTCCGGGAAATTCCCAGGGAGATACGACAAAACTGTCTGTGGAAAATACCAGTTTCCGGCTGCCGTCCAGAAGGGCGCCGTCCCCCAGCCGGGAAAGAGCCTGATTGTTAAATGCAGGCAGCAGAACGGACTCAATCAGTTCTGAGGTCTTTGCTCCTCCGCTGCCGTAATCAAGAGTGATTCTGTCATCCATGTTTTTTACCTCTGTTTTTGTTTATTTATGTTATTTATTCGTACTGATACGCCGCAGCGCAGGCGCCTTCTCCGGATACCATGCAGGGACCTGCCGGATTTTCCGGGGAGCAGACTTTCCGGAAGAGGGGGCATTCCGCCGGACGCAGAACACCGCGGATTACGTCGGCACACCGGCATCCGGGGATATTTTTCTCCTTCTCCGGACTCAGGGAGAACTTTTTCACAGCATCCCATTGTGCATATTCCGGTTTTATGGCGTATCCGCTTCCTTCAATATGTCCCAGTCCTCTCCAGTCCGACGGAGCGGGACAGAATACTTTTTCTGTCAGGGCCAGGGCGGCAGGGTTGCCCTGCGGACGGACAAGACGGGTATATTCATTTTTCAGCGCAGGCTGCTTTCTGGCGATCATTTCTGTTAATTCCAGCACCGAGCAGAGCAGATCTGCCGGCTCAAACCCGCTGACGACGCCGGGAAGCCCATAGTCTTCCGGAAGAAATGCGAAACCGTCAGCGCCGATAACGGCAGCTACATGTCCCGGACAGAGAAAGCCGTTCACTGCAAAATCATCTGACTCGATCAGGGAACGGACTGCCGGTTCTGTCCGTTTGAGAAGGCATAAAACAGAAAAGTTTTTCAGCCCTCTGGACGCTGCTTCCAGGATGCAGGCGGCAGTGCCGGGGGCTGTGGTTTCAAATCCTACGCCAAGGAAAATAACTTCTGTTTCCGGATGCTTTCCGGCGATCTCGACGGCGTCTATGGGAGAATATACAGATTCAATTTTTCCTCCGAGCGCACGGCGTGCCAGGAGGCTGTCCCTCTGCGTGGAACCGGGAACACGGAGAAGATCGCCGTAGCTGGCGATCAGCGTGCCTGGTTTCTGGGACAGGTCCAGGACCAGATCAATCATACTGGAAGGGGTAACACAGACCGGACAGCCGGGACCGGAGAGCAGCCGGATATTTTCCGGAAGGATGCTCTTAAGCCCGCTGCGGGCAATAGCCATTGTGTGGGTGCCGCAGATTTCCATCAGACGGACGGGACCGGTCTGATCGGCATATTTCCGGATTTTCTCAAGGAAGAGAGCTGCGTCTTCCGGTTTTCTGAAATAACTGTCATAAAGCATTTTTTATTTCCTCCAGAAGTTCCATATTTTCCAGAGCTTCTTTTTCTGACATCCGTTCGATGGCAAATCCGGCATGGACCATAACATAGTCGCCGGGTTTTGCGTCCGTGATGAAGTCGATGCGGATGTTCTGGGTCAGGCCTCCCGCTTCGCACTGGGCGGAAGTACCGTCGATTTTATTGATTTTCATGGGCATTGCAAGACACATGATTCATACTCCTTTTCTTTCGGGCAATTGCAAGCTGGCCGAGGCAGATGCCTTCGTCATTTGCGGATACCTGATGATGTGTGTATACAGTGAATCCATTTTCTTCCAGCAGCGCGGTGACGCCATGCAGAAGAAAACGATTCTGAAAGACGCCGCCGGAGAGAACTACCGGGAGATGGTCCGGATTCAGAGCAGTGCACTGATCCAGCGCCATGCAGGCGAGTGTCGCCATAAAGTGCAGGGCGATTGTGCCCCGGTCTGTCTGCCGGCGCAGATCTTCAATGATGCAGGATATTACAGGGCGGGTATCAAAAATCCGCAGGGAATCCTGCTCATAAAATGCCAGAGGATAAGCCAGCTCCTGAAGAGAACAATCTGCCTGGTCAGGTGTTTCCACGGGAGAAAGGGCCTCCACAAGGGCTGCGCCTTCTCCTTCATAATCTGCATGGGAGCGGCCGAGAAGCAGTGCGCCTGCTCCGTCAAAGAGCCGTCCGATACTGCTGGCAGAAGGTGAAAATCCGGAAGACAGAAGACTGGTAAGCATCCTGCATTTTTCTTCCGGCAGAGGAACCCAAGAGAGATCGCTGATGCCTGCGTCATGAACAAGGGAAAGGGCAATCCTGCCGATCTCCTGAATGGCACGGTCGCCGCCGGGCAGCAGAACCGGCCGGATGGATCCGGCTCTTGTAAAGGAGGAAAGATCTCCGGTGAAAAATTCTCCGCCCCAGATCTTTCCGTCTGTTCCCAGGCCGGTGCCGTCCCAGATAATGCCGAAACAGGGCGTATCCAGTCCGTTGTCTGCCATACAGGACGCCATGTGAGCCCAGTGGTGCTGGACTTTCAGAAGGGGAACCTGCCTTTCTCCGGCGGCACGGACCGCTTCCCGGCCTGACAGATAATCCGGATGAAGATCGCAGACATAGAGGGAAGGCTTCAGGCGAAACAGCTGCTCATAAGTCTGCAGTGTTTTTGTATAATGTTCAAAAGTTTCCGCGTTTTTCAGATCTCCGATATACGGACTGAGAAATACATGAGACCCTTTGCCCAGGGCAAAGGATGCCTTCTGCTCTGCCCCCAGGGCGAAAATACCTTCTGCATCCTGCCTGATATCCAGAGGGCGGGGGGCGTATCCCCGGCTTCTGCGCAGAAAGTAGGGCATTCCTTTCCATTCGGAGACAAGGGAATCGTCACAGCGGTTCCGGATCCGGCGGTTGTGAAGAAGAAAGCCGTCGGCTGTGTCTTTCAGGGCGCGGAGGGCTTCTTCATTTTCTGTCAGAACCGGACATCCGGGAACATTCCCGCTTGTCATGACAAGAATATCGGGGCCGCCGTACACGCCGTCAAGCAGAAGTGTATGAAGCGGAGAGTAGGGGAGCATGACGCCCAGACGGCGGCTGAAACTCAGCTCTTTCAGCGAATCCGGATCCTTTTTGGCAAGCAGTACAATGGGCCGTGCCGGGCTTGTAAGGAGCTGTTCTTCTTCCGGCGTGATCCGGCAGATCCGCCGCGCTGCGTCAAGAGAGCGGCACATAAGGGCAAGAGGTTTTTCTGCCCGGTGTTTTCGCCTGCGCAGTCTTTGTACTGCCCGGATATCCAGCGCACTGCAGGCCAGGTGGATGCCGCCGATCCCTTTTACCGCCAGAATGCCGCCGTCTGTCAGAAGTTTCTGAGAAGAGCGGATGGCATCATCGTCATTTGCGGTACATTTATCCTGTTCCATATAAAAAACCCGGGGACCGCATTGGGGGCAGCAGTCCGGCTGGGCATGATAGCGCCGGTCGCGGATATCGTTATACTCACTGCTGCAGGCTCCGCACATTGTGAACTCATTCATTACTGTCCGGCTTCTGTCATAAGGAAGGGATTCGATAATCGTGTAACGGGGGCCGCAGTTTGTGCAGTTGATAAAAGGATACCGGTATCTGCGGTCTGTTTTCGTGTAGAGTTCTGCTTCGCATTCCGGACACATGGCAATGTCCGGGGAGACAAGAGTCGCCCCTGCGTCAGTCCGGCTTTCCAGAATTGCGAATCCGGAGAAGTCTGCAGAGCCCGGGTGCTCCGGATTCTCCGGGATATCTTCCGTTCGGACAGATTCCACAGACGCCATGGGGGGAGGGGATGCTTTAAGCTCTGAGAGAAAATTTTCCAGAGACTGAGGTGCCCCTTCAAGCACTCCCTCTAGTCCGGAGGAGGTGTTGCGGACCCAGCCTGCAATATGATGCCGGTCAGCCAGGCGATGAAGGAAGGGGCGGAAACCGACTCCCTGAACAATCCCTTCTATTATAAGGCGGACAGATTTTCTGCGGCTGTCAGGACAGCTGCAGCCGGTATCTGTATTGTTGTAAATTGTCTTAAATCTGTCGCTGCTGTTTTTCATGCTTTTGCTTTTCTGATATTTCCGGAGATAAATTCTGCCAGTTCTGCAAGGCCGCCGCCGGTACGGCTGCTGACGCGGAACAGAGGCGCTCCGGGATTGACAGTTTCGTAATTTGCGCAGACTCTTTTCTCATCAAAGTCAAAATAAGGCATCATATCATATTTATTCAGCACAAGACAGTCCGTATCTGTAAACATAAGAGGATACTTTTCTACTTTGTCGTCGCCTTCCGGTATACTCAGTATGGTAATGCGCAGGGACTCTCCGATCCGGAATTCAGCCGGGCATACCAGATTGCCGATATTTTCCACAAAAATAACGTCCAGCTGATCCAGGGGAAGTTCGGGGAGGATATGCTGAATACTCATAGCTTCAATATGGCATGCGCCGTCCGTGTTAAGCTGAACGGTGGGAATGCCCAGGCCGGCGATATGCTCGGCATCCACCTGTCCGGCGATGTCTCCTTCGATTACGCCTATGCGGAAGTCCTCTTTAAGCCGGTCAATCAGAGAAGTGATCAGGCTTGTTTTTCCGGCTCCCGGACTTCCCATTACATTAATCATGCAGATCCTGCGGGAAGCGAGAGTCTCTTTCACCTCTTCGCTTACGTCTTCATTCCAGTCCATTACCTGATGCAGTACTTTGATCTCCATTGATATCTACCTCCATGCTTTTAATATAAAATTCCTTTCCTGACAGCAGCTTAAGCCGCAGACTGCCGCAGTGGGGGCACGCAAGATGGTGGGGCGTGATTTCCCCTTCTTTTTGACAGTCCCTGCAGCGGACTTTTACGGGAGGAGATTCCGCTTCGATGCGGGCCCCTTCAGCGATGGTGCCTTCGGCAAGCATATCCAGATATATCTGAATGCAGTCCGGAACAATGCCCCGAAGCTGTCCGATACACAGACGGATGACCCGGATTTTTGACGCATTCTGCGCTTCCGCGTTTTTGATACAGTCTGCAAGCAGATGCTCAGTAATACTCAGTTCGTGCATATTGGATACCTCCCTGTTTATATATCTGGCATTTTTTGTCAGAAATGATGAGTGATCTTATTGCAACAATCTACATTTTAGCACATTTTTTGTGAAATAAAACAAAAAAGTCGCATTCAGATCTTGTAAAATTTGCAAATGAGGATTATAACAAATACTATAGGTTCTTTATCCTCCAGCTGACAGCTGATTTACATAATAAAAAGAGAAGAGAGTGAAAGGAGGACTATAACATGATACCATTGCTGATCGGAATACCGGCAGTGCTGGCGGTGCTATTTCAGTTTGTGCGAAACGGAAAGGCAAGAGGATACATCGTCTATGCAGGTGCCGGTATTATTATGCTTACAACGGTGATGTTTGTAGTTCAATGGATTACTGCGGGAGCGCAGAAACAGATGTTTTATCCGGAGACAGAGCTGATCGACCATCTGATGACTGTGGGGGATCTTTTCCTGATGTGTCTGATCATCTGGCTGAGTGTGAAACACGGAAAAATACTGCCGATTATTCTATCGGTTGTACAGACTGCTGTTGTACTTTATACAGAGTTTACGGCGGAGGTGGCAGAAGCCCCGCATATGATGGTGGACTGGCTGACGATTCTGATGTGCGTTATCATTGCATTTATCGGAGGATTTATCTGTATTTATACAGTGGGATACATGAAAGGATATCATAAACACCACACGGAGGTGAAGGACAGACAGCCGTTTTTCTTCTCCATGCTGTTTCTGTTCCTGGCAGCCATGTTCGGCCTGGTTCTTTCCCAGAACCTGATCTGGATCTATTTCTTCTGGGAGATTACCAGCGTGATTTCTTTCCTTATGATCGGCTATACCCGGACAGAAGAAGCGGTAAATAACAGCTTCTGCGCCCTGTGGATGAATCTCCTGGGCGGTCTGGGATTTGCTGTTGCCATCGCTATCATGGCGCAGATCAGCGGAAGCCTTCAGCTTATACATGTAGTTGAAGTGGGCGCGCCGCTGCCGCTGATGTGTCTGGCGCTTGCCGGCATAACAAAATCAGCCCAGCTTCCGTTTTCCACATGGCTTCTGGGAGCGATGGTGGCGCCTACACCTTCCAGCGCGCTGCTGCACAGCGCGACGATGGTTAAGGCAGGCGTATATCTGCTGATCCGTATTTCACCTGCGCTGGAAGGAAATATGGTGGGGCTGATCGTATCCAGTATCGGCGGATTTACATTTATCATGGCAAGTATGATGGCGATTGCGCAGAACGACGCCAAGAAAGTACTGGCATTTTCAACGATATCAAACCTGGGACTGATTGTAGGCTGCACGGGAATCGGAGCGGAAGAGACAGTCTGGGCTGCCGTGTTCCTGATGATTTTCCATTCGGTCAGCAAGTCCATGCTGTTCCAGTCAGTGGGAGCCGCGGAGAATACGCTGGGCTCCAGGGACATTGAGGACATGCACGGCCTGATTATCCGTGTGCCGAAGCTTGCCTATATCATGGGCATCGGTATTGCAGGCATGTATCTGGCGCCCTTTGGAATGCTGATATCAAAATGGGTGGCGCTGAAAGCATTTGTGGATTCGGGAAATGTGATCCTTGTGCTCTGTATTGCATACGGAAGCGCCACGACGATGTTCTACTGGACGAAATGGCTGGCGAAGCTGATCTGTTATCACATCCCGAGGGATAAAGTAAAAGATGTGACGCGCAAAGACGAATATGTATCCATGTCGTTCCATGCGGCGACAATGCTTCTGCTCTGTCTGCTGCTTCCGGCGATTGCGGAACTTGTGATTAATCCGATTGTCAGCAATCTGTTCGGCAATTCCCACGACGTAATTTCCATGAGCGTACTTACGACAATGGCGATTATGCTGGTGTCCATTTTTATCGTTCCGGCTGTGATGTTTTTCGTGAGCCGCAGATCCCACAAAGAGCTTGTGCCGATCTATATGAACGGAGTAAACAATGGGGACAACCGGTTCTTTATCAACAGTTTCGGAGGGCAGGATCATCTTTACTTAAGCAACTGGTACCTGCGGTTTGAATTCGGACGCCGCCATCTGCGCATTCCGTCTATTATTGTGGCGGCGGCAGTGCTTGTAGTCGGATTCTGTCTGGTAATAGGAGGTGTGACATGGCTGTAAAAGTAGTTGTTGTGCTGGCGTATCTGATTCTGGCGCCTTTTATAGGAGGACTGCTGGACGGCCTGGACCGTATTATCAGCGCAAGAATGCAGCGCAGAAAAGGGCCTGGTATTCTGCAGCCGTTTTATGATCTGGGAAAATTGTTTTCGAAGCAGCTTATCGCGGTAAATAATGTACAGCTTCTTCTGAATCTGAGTTATCTGGTGATTCTGATGATTGCGGGAGCCATGCTTTTTTCGGGGGCAGATCTTCTGATGGTGCTTTTTATTCTGAGTACGGCGGATATGTTCCTTATTATGGCAGCTTCTTCTGATTCATCCCCCTATGCCAATATGGGAGCCAGCAGGGAAATGCTGCAGATGATGGCGTATGAGCCGCTGACGCTGCTGGTCGCGGTTGGTTTTTATCTGACCACCGGATCTTTCCATGTGGGAGATATTATTCAGCAGCCGGTCAGCGCGGTTCTGTGGATGCCGGGTCTTCTTGTAGGCTTTATGTTTACAGCGGCAATCAAGTTCCGGAAATCGCCCTTCGACCTTTCTACCAGCCATCATGCCCATCAGGAAATGGTAAAAGGAATTACCACGGAAATGTCCGGATCGGCTCTGGCAATTATGAATATTGCGGAATATTATGAGCTGATTGTACTTCTGGGCATCTTTTTCCTGTTCTTTGTGAACAGCACATGGTGGAGCTGGATTGTGGCGTTTGTAATCTGTCTTGTGCTCTTCTTTACGGAGACACTGTGGGACAACATCAGCGCACGTCTGAAGTGGAAAACAGTTCTTTACGGCTGCTGGATCGTTACGCTGGTGGCCGGAGGCGTAAATATACTGATTTTAATGCTGGACAAGTAGGAGGAAGACGATTATGGCAAAAGTGTCAAAATCACCGTGGCTGCTCCATTATGATGCCAGCAGCTGCAACGGATGTGATATTGAGGTGCTGGACTGTCTTACGCCGAAATATGATATTGAAAGATTCGGGATTATCAATACGGGCGATCCGTTTCAGGCAGATATTTTCCTGATCACAGGCGGTGTGAACAGCCAGACCGAGAGTGTGGTAAAGCAGATATACAGTCAGATGCCGGAGCCGAAAGTTGTAGTGGCGGTAGGAATCTGTGCCTGTACAGGAGGCGTATTTAAAGAGTGCTATAACATCAAGGGAGGCATTGATACGGTTATTCCCGTGGATGTCTATGTGCCCGGATGTGCGGCCCGCCCCGAGGCGATCATTGACGGAGTCGTAAAAGCCCTGAAAGTGCTGGACGCGAAACAGGCGGCGCTGGAAGCAAAGGGAGGTAACTGAGAATGGATGATTATAAGAGCGAGATCAGAAAGATATCTATGGCGGAATTCTTTCCGGCGATTGTTCATATGAAGACGGATAAATGGAGACTGGTTCAGATATGCGCGACTACAGTAGAAGGCGGATACGAGATGAGTTATTCCTTCTGCAAAGGATATGATATGGTTACGCTGCGGCTGGAGCCGAAAGAGGACGAAGAGGTGGCGAGTATTACGCAGATTTATCCGTGTGCGTATATACAGGAAAATGAAGCGGCCGAGCTGTTCGGCGTTAAAATCGGAAGAATCAAGCCGGACTATCAGAACAGGCTGTACCGGATCGACCAGACAGCGCCGTTTAGGGATAAGGAGTAGAAGTTATGGCAAAGAGAAGTATTATACCTTTCGGTCCTCAGCATCCGGTTCTTCCGGAACCGGTGCATCTGGATCTGGTGCTGGAGGATGAAACCGTAGTCGGTGTTATCCCCAGTATCGGATACGTCCACAGGGGACTGGAAAAGCTGGTAGATAAAAGAGATTATAAACAGTATACTTATGTGGCTGAGCGTATCTGCGGGATCTGCAGCTGCGGGCACGGACTGGGATACTGCCTGGCAGTGGAACAGATTATGAATATCGAGGTGCCGGACAGGGCAAGATATCTGCGGACGATCTGGGTGGAAATGAGCCGTGTACACAGTCATCTGCTGTGGCTGGGGCTTCTGGCGGACGCAATGGGCTTTGAGAGCCTGCATATGGAAAGCTGGCGGCTGCGTGAGAAGATTCTGGATATGTTTGACGAGACCACAGGCGGACGTATTATTCATTCCGTCAATCAGGTGGGCGGTGTGCAGAAGGATATGGACAGCACAATGCTTAATGATATCCTTCACGCTATTGATGATATTGAGAAGCAGATGAAACCGATTGTAAAGACATTTCTCCATGATTATACAGTGCAGAGCCGTCTCAAAGGCGTGGGTGTTCTGTCAAAGGATGATGCGCTGGCCCAGGGCGCGGTAGGCCCCATGCTCCGCGCCAGCGGTGTGGAGTATGACGCGCGTCTTCTGGGATACGGAGCGTATAAAGATCTGACGGTTGAGCCGATTATCTCCAAAGACGGGGATTCTTACGGCAGATGCGAGGTGCGTCTGAAAGAGTTGTTCCAGAGCTTTGATCTGATCCGTGAAGCGATCGGAAAGATCCCCCAGGGAGATATCAGCGTGCCGGTGAAAGGCAATCCGGACGGCGAGTATTTTGTACGTATTGAGCAGCCCAGAGGCGAGGCGATCTATTATGTAAAGGGCAGCGGGAAGAAGTATCTGGACCGTTTCCGTCTGCGTACGCCGACGACCAGCAATATTCCGCCTATGGTTGAGATGCTCAAAGGATGTCAGCTGGCGGATGTGCCGCTTCTGATTCTTACAATTGACCCGTGTGTAAGCTGTACGGAACGTTAGGCAAGACAGGGAAAGGAGAAGCGGTATGGAAAAAACAAAGTATTTTACATTTGCCGGAAGAATATTAAAAAATCTTTTCAAGAAACCGGCAACGACACAGTATCCGTTTGAACCTGCCGACTACCCGGCCAGGATGCGCGGACATGTGGAAATAAAAATCGAGGACTGCATTACCTGCGGCCTTTGCGCCAGGGCCTGCCCCTCGCTGGCTATTCAGGTGGACAGAAAAGCAGGCACATGGACCATCAGCCGGTTTGACTGCGTGCAGTGCGGCAGCTGTGTGATTGCCTGCCCGAAGAACTGTCTGATCATGGAAAAGGGATATACGGAGCCGGATATCCTGAAAAAGAGTGAAACATTTACAAAACCGCAGGAAGAAAAGAAGGAAGCCGGAGAAAACGGCGCAGGCGCGGCAGCAGGCGGAAAGCCGGTAATGGATGCGGAAAAATGTGTTTACTGTACTCTGTGCGCGAAGAAGTGTCCTCAGGAGGCTATTCAGGTGGAACGGAAAGAGAAGATCTGGAAGCTGGATGAAGAAAAATGCGTAGAGTGTGGAATCTGCGCCGGGGTATGTCCGAAGAAAGCCATAGAGATGAAAGGGTGACTTCGGATTTGTCAAAGGGAATCTTTGGCAGCGGAAAAAGGAAAACAGAGGACAAAGGCGATTTTTATAAGACGGATTCAGAAGATGGGGACAGGGAATTCTGATTCCGTTCCATGAGTTAAGATAAATCACGAAGACTGGAAATCAGCTAAAAGCAGGATTTACGGCGGGCTAACTCGCATGCGCTCGGACAGAGCCCACCGCAGATCCTAACGCTGATTCCCAGTCTTCTATTTATCTAAACTCATTCCAAAGTCGTCAGAATTCCCTGTCCCCATCTTCTGAAAGGTGCATCCAAAAACTCTCCGGACTTCCGTTTTTCTTTCTCTCAGTCCGGAAATTTCCTTCGCAAATCCTCAAAAAGCAGAAGGGAGGTTTAACGGTAAAGGCGGCGGTTGGACAGGGCTGAATTTGACGGGGAAAGTTCCAGCTTGGCCCTGCCTGAATTCGGAATTGTGTGAGGGAGAAGTCAGACGGGAGAGACTGGTGTGGTGATGGAGGACCGTAAAGCAGCGCCGGTTCTTAGAGCGCGTCTTTTGCGCTCTTACGTACCGCTGCGTCTGCGATCCGAACGCAAGTGTGTCCTCCGGCACCACACCAGTCTCTCCCGGCGTCCCTTCTCAATCATACAAATCCGAATTGCACATTTGTAAGTAATTTCAGGAAAGAGTGTTTCTTCCGCTGCCCGGGATGTGTTATGATAGAGGCTCAGGAGGAAACGTATATGAACAGTATGAAAAAACTTGCAGTGATTTTTCCGGGAGTCGGCTACCATACAGACAAACCGCTCCTTTATTACAGTAAAAAAATCGCGGCTCAGAATGGATATGAGATCCGGGAAGTGCCTTACGGAAATTTCCCGAAAGGAGTAAAAGGTTCAAAAGAGAAGATGGAGGAAGTCTTTTTCAGCGCGGTAAGACAGTCGGAAGAGATTCTGAAAGACGTGGATTTTTCTCTGTATGATGACATTCTGTTCCTTTCAAAAAGTGTGGGGACGGCAGTGGCGTCGGCATATGGAGGAAAGCACGGTCTGAATACAAGAAATATTTATTATACGCCGGTGGAAGCTCCCTTTCAGTTTATGACACAGCCGGGAATCGCATTTACCGGAACCGCGGATTCCTGGGTTGACTGGCATGTGGTTCAGGAGGGCTGTGAGAAAGGCGGTTTCCCGCTGTATGTGATTGACGGAGCCGACCATTCCCTGGAGACGGGAAATGTGTCGGAAGATCTGGAAAATCTGCAGGATATCATGAAAAAGACCGAGGATTATATAAAAGACTGCCGGTAAAGAATAGTCTGTGCAGAAAATTTTAAGGACAGGATAAAATGAGTTACGATTTCTATAAACGCGCGGCTATTGTCTGCCGCGCGATTCCATATGGAAAAGCCGCCACATACGGGCAGATTGCCATGCTCTGCGGCCGGCCCCGGAATGCCCGCCAGGTGGGTTATGCCCTGAACCGGGGAAGAATGGGCGAGAATATTCCCGCTCACCGGGTTGTGAATTCCCGGGGGATCTTAAGCGGAGCGGCAGCATTTGAGACCCGTGATCTTCAGAAACGGCTTCTGGAATCAGAAGGGGTGAAAGTGGAATATACAGAGGACGGCTGGCGGGTCGATCTGAAACGCGACGGCTGGCATAACACAATGGAGGAAGCCCTCCGGTTCCGGGAGATATTTGAGGCACAGAATATTTAGACAGAAAAGCAAGGAGATCATGCATGTGTAATCCGATGGCTGACAGGTGCCGGATTACGGGGAGGACAGATAATGGCATTATATGCGATGGGAGATTTTCATCTTTCTTTTGCGGTAAATAAACCGATGGATGTATTCGGACGCGAGTGGAAAAATCATGTCAGGAAGATTGAAAAGTACTGGAAGAAATATGTAAAAGAGACGGACACTGCTGTGATCACAGGAGACCATTCCTGGGGCAGAAACCTGGAGGAATGCAGGGAGGATCTGGAGTTTATTGCTGCTCTTCCAGGGAGAAAGATTCTGCTGCGGGGCAATCACGACATGTTCTGGGACGCGAAAAAGACCCGGAAGCTTAACAGTCTGTATGAGGGACGGCTTTCCTTTCTGCAGAACAATTTTTATACCTATGAGGACTATGCGCTTGTGGGGACAAAAGGATACTGTTACGAAGGAAAAGATACCTATGAACATTTTGAAAAGATCAGAGACCGGGAGCTGGCAAGGCTGCAGGAGTCTTTTGAGGCCGCGGCGTCAGCAGGGTACCGGAAGTTTCTCATGTTTCTACATTATCCCCCGACCAGTATCGGAGAGACAGAGAGCGGCTTTACAAGGATGGCCCGGAAGTACGGGGCGGAGCAGGTGGTTTACTCCCACTGCCATGGGAAAGCAAGATATGACGATAGTTTCCACGGCGAAGTGGGCGGCATTATCTATCATCTTGTGTCTTCTGATTATTTAAGATTCAGACCGGAGAGAATATTATGAAGATTATTATTTCACCAGCGAAGAAAATGAATGTTGATACGGATACCCTTGCATGCAGAAGTACGCCGGTGTTTCTTGAACAGACAGAGCAGCTTCTTGCGTGGATGCGGCAGCTTACGTTTGAACAGGCAAAGGAACTGTGGAAATGCAATGACAGAATTGCAGAGCAGAACTACAGGCGTTTTCAGGAAATGAACCTGAACAGAAATCTTACGCCCGCTGTAATCGCTTACGAGGGAATTCAGTATCAGTATATGGCGCCTGCCGTGTTCGGAGGATCTGAAACGGATTATATTCAGGAACATCTGCGGATTCTTTCCGGCTTTTACGGTGTGCTGAAGCCCTTTGACGGTGTGGTTCCCTATCGTCTGGAGATGCAGGCAAAGGCATCTGAGGAGGGAGATCTGTATAAATTCTGGGGCGACAGACTGTACCGGGAAGTTGTATACGGGGAAGAACGCGCACAGGAGGGGGACCTGAACCGGAAAGCCGGGAAAAAAGGAAGCTTTATTCTCAATCTGGCTTCCAAGGAGTATTCCAGGTGTGTGGAAAAATATCTGACTCCGGAGGACACCTTTCTGACGGTTGTATTCGGCGGGCTGGCGGATGGGAAAGTGAAGCAGAAAGGAACCCTTGCAAAAATGGCAAGGGGCGAGATGGTACGGTATCTGGCAGAAAATGCAGTGGAAAATCCGGAGAAAATCAAGGAATTTGACCGGCTGGGATACCGGTTTGATGAGGGGCTGTCTACAGAGACGGAATATATATTTTTAAAGCAGGAGGTTTAAAATATGGGATGTCTAGGAAATCTGCTGTGGTTTCTCTGCGGAGGACTGATCAGCGGGCTGAGCTGGTGCCTTGCCGGCTGTCTGTGGTGTATTACGATTATCGGAATACCGGTGGGGATGCAGTGCTTCAAGTTTGCATCACTGAGTTTCTTCCCGTTTGGAAAGGAAGTCATATATGGAGGAGGAGCAGGTTCTCTTCTTCTGAATGTGATCTGGATTCTTGTTTCAGGACTGCCACTGGCGATTGAGCATCTGGCGTTTGGCGTTGTTCTGTGTATTACGGTGATCGGAATTCCCTTTGGTATGCAGCACTTCAAACTGGCAAAACTGGCGCTGATGCCCTTTGGAGCGGCAGTAGGATAGCGATGCCGAGTGCTTTCAGGCTTATTATGACCGGGGAGTGCGGGGATGTGCAGGATTCCTTGAGAAGGCTATAAAACATAAAATCGGAGAATGATATCCCAGACAGGGCAGACACAGGAAGACATGTCTGCCCTGTCTGGGATATGGCCTGCAGGGAAAGCAAAAATATTTTATATGCACCTGCAGTCCGGATGTACGGAGGCAAATCGTTCGCCGGCTTTTTCCCAGTTTACTATCCGGAACCAGTCGTCGATATACGCGGCGCGCAGGTTGTAATGTTTCAGATAATATGCGTGTTCCCAGACATCAATGTTCAGGATATGTGCGCCGGAGCAGAATACGGGCGTATTCTGGTTGGCCGAAGTTATAATTTTAAGCCGTCCGCCGTCAGATACCAGCCAGGCGTAGCCGGAACCGAAGACGGACAGAGCGGCCTCTTTAAAACGGGGCTTAAAATTTTCAGGACTACCGAACTGGCGGGACATCTCCTGGAAGAGACGGAAGGAGAATACAGTTCCTTCTTCAGAAAAGCAGGAGCCGCTCTCCGGGACGGCAGCGTTTCCCGGGGAACAGGCTGTGCTGCGGCAGGGCTTCATGCTTTCAAAATAAAAACGATGATTATATACGCCGCCTGCATTGTCACGTAGAGATGCCTGGAGATGGCAGGGAAGCCGGCGCCATACGGTCAGCAGCTCTTCCAGAGAATATTTCTGCAGAGCAGGATTTTCTGTAAGAAAATGATTCAGATTATCAATGTATGTCTGAAGATGGCGGTCATGGTGAAGGCGCATAGTCTCCCCATCAATATAAGGCTCCAGCGCGTCATAGGCGTAGGGCAGCGGCGTGTTGACAAATGGATAATAATTGTTCATACAGTTTCCTTAAACGGTTTTCCTGATAGTATATGAGAGAATGCAGGCATATGTTTCCTATCCTGCAAAAGAAATTTGCGGAGATTCCAAATGAATTTGCTGGTAAACAGGGGTACTTTCTGCTATTCTGAGGAAAATAAAATGCAAGGAAGGAGCAGGACAGATGCTGGGAGAGAAACTTGCAACACTCAGGAAAAAGCATGGCTTCAGCCAGCAGGAGATCGCGGATATGCTGTCCGTGACGAGACAGACCATATCGAACTGGGAGTGCGGACAGGGGGCTCCGTCTCTTGACAAGGCCGTGGAACTTGCCGGGATTTATCATATCAGTCTGGACGATCTCGCGGGAAACCGTGTTGAGATAGCGGCAAAAGAAAAGAAATCGAAAGACCTGCATATACTGAAAAAATTTATCGGAAAGAAATGCAGCCTGGAATGTTCGGATCTGGATCTGATACTGGAAACACCGTCGGAAGCGAACGGTATAACAATTCTTGATGTGAATGATGAGTGGATCCGGATTCGGTATGAGCGCAGCAAAGAGGGGGCAGTCTTCAGAAAAGAGACCGTAACCAAATTGGCAGATCTGTCTCTTATAACAGGCGTACAGGTGGAGGTGACAGAAGAATGACAAAGACAGTCATATTTTTTCTGTTTGTTATTACCGGACTGCTCATCTATCTGGTGTACGAGCACAGGCAGGACAAAAAGAAGGACAGCCCGCAGCTGCCGTGGAAGAAGCTGCCCCCTGAGTATGTCGGAAAAAACTGTGAGATAATTGTAAAAGAACCACTGATAAACCTTGATGTGATGCACAGCGTCAGCGGAATTCTCAGAGATGTGGATGATGAATGGCTGGAGCTGGAGTGTGCTGTGAAGAAGAAAAAAGTGTTGAAAATATTCAGAATCGACAATGTCAGCAGCGTAAACGAAATCGGGGGATCATAGAAAGATTCGGATTTGCTGAAATGAACT
>DXIU01000136.1 GCA_019112765.1 Candidatus Mediterraneibacter norwichensis
ATTTTTCAAGGCATAGTACCCACTATGTCCAATGTTTATGTCCATTTCTCGTAAATTTCTTTTCCTGCACGATATTCAGTTGTCAAGTTTCGGTTGGAATCTCATTCATTGAGATTCCGAGAAGTTATTAAATTTTATATATGTAAAAAGCTGAATTACCGGTTTTGTTACCGGTTACTTTATTGATTTATTGAAATATATTCTGATATACTATATTCATTCAGAAAATCAGAAAAGAAAGGGAAAAGTCAATGAAGTCAAAGAAAGTGACATTTGCGGACATTGCGGCATACACGAATTTTTCAAAGACTACGATCTCCAGATATTTTAATGACCCTGATTCCCTGACTCTGGAGAATCAGCAGAAGATCGCGGATGCACTGGTAGCTCTGAATTATAAGGAAAATAAAGTGGGAAGGATACTTGCAAGCGGCAGAACAGAGTTTGTCGGAATTATCGTACCGAACCTGTATATGCATTATTATTCAGAGATGCTGAACCAGATTCTGGACACTTATGAGAAATACGGATACAAATTTCTCGTCTTCGCCGGGAATGAAAAGGCAGATGTAGAACGGAAATATATTGAAGAACTGATGGCCTATAATATTGAAGGCATGATTATTCTGAGCCCGACGATTCCGTCCGAAGAGCTTGCTGCTTATAATGTACCGGTAGTGGGAATCGAAAGGGAAGACAGATATATCTGCAGTGTGAATACAGACAATTATATGGGAGGCGTACAGGCCGCGGGGCTGCTCAGAAAAAGCGACTGTGACATTCTCATACATGTGAACGGGGATCTGCCGGAAACATCTCCGGCCTATGGACGCATCCGGGGATTTGTCGATATTTGTGAGGAATATCACCTCCCCTATAAACTGATTCTTACCCATCTGGGCAATACATTTGAAGAAAGCAGGCGGAATATTGCCCGGATTACAGACAGTCTGGAGGAAGAATTTCCAGATATGAAAAAGGGAATTTTCATGCCAAACGATACACACGCCAACGTACTTTTAAATCTTTTGTTTCAACGATATGGAAAGCTCCCTGAAACATATCAGATTATAGGATTTGATAATTCACCGATTTCCCGGGAAGCAGTTATTCCTACCAGCACGGTGGGGCAGCAGATTTCCGTTATTGCAAATGAAGCAATGCAGCTTTTGGCTGAGCTGATGGAAGAACGGAAGAAAAGAAGACCGACGCCGTTGAAGGAGCCGATACATAAGATTATACCTCCGATCCTGATCCGGAGAGGAACAACGGCATGATACAGGATAAAAAAACGTCATTCGATATCCGTCGGCAGGAGAATCATTATAAAGAAGAAAAAGGAGAAGAAATCTATGAGCCAGATTTTGCGGGATGCAAGAAGATATGAAGAAACAAGAGACAGGCAGATTGCTGACGAGCCAAAGCCGTCCTTTCATTTGTCTGCAAGAACAGGATGGATGAATGACCCGAACGGTTTTTCATATTATAACGGGGAATACCATCTGTTTTACCAGTATCACCCCTATGATTCCCACTGGGGGCCGATGCACTGGGGGCATGCAGTGAGCAGGGACCTGCTTCACTGGGAGTATTTTCCGGCGGCGCTTGCTCCGGATACAGATTATGACAGGGACGGCTGTTTTTCCGGCAGCGCTGTTGCGCTGGATGACGGCAGACATCTGCTGATGTACACCGGAGTTGTGAAAGAGACACAGCCTGACGGCAGCTGCAGGGAAGTACAGACGCAGTGTATTGCTTCAGGAGACGGAATGGATTATGAAAAATATGCAGGCAATCCGGTCCTGGATGCCGGGGATCTGCCGGAGGACGGAAGCCGTTTTGACTTCCGTGATCCCAGAATCTGGAGAGCAAAGGACGGTACTTTCCGCTGCGTGGTTGGCAACTGTACCGCGCAGAAGGACGGAAGGATTCTTCTCTACAGCAGCCCGGACGGGATGAAATGGCAATTTGAGAAAATCCTGCTCAGCAATAACGGACGTTTTGGCCGGATGTGGGAATGCCCGGACTTTTTTGAACTGGACGGAAAGCAGGTGCTGCTTGTAAGTCCTCAGGATATGCTCCCTCAGGAATTTGAGTACCACAATGGGAACGGAACCGTATGCTTTATCGGAGAATTTGATGAGACGACAAACACATTTACCGAGGAATATAATCAGGCCATTGACTATGGAATTGATTTTTATGCGCCTCAGACGATACTGACTCCGGACGGGCGCCGGGTCATGATCGGGTGGATGCAGAACTGGGATACCTGTAATCTGCATTCTCCGAATCGTCCCTGGTTCGGACAGATGAGTCTTCCCAGAGAGCTTTCCGTAAAAAACGGACGGCTGATTCAGAAACCGGTCCGTGAACTGGAAAAAATGCGCAGAAACCGGGTCGCTTACGAACATGTTGTCTTTGCTGATAAGATAAGTCTGGATGGGGTAAAGGGACGCCGTATTGATCTGGAGCTTACGCTGCGCCCTGCTGATGACAGCGAGATATACCGCAAGTTTGCTATTCGGTTTGCCCAGAATGATATCTGCCATACAGCGGTAAGCTTCCGTCCTTACGAATCCATTCTGAAAATTGACCGGAAATTTTCCGGTTCCAGAAGAGCGATTATTCATCAGCGCAGAAGCTTCGTCGGCGGCCGGGACGGAAAAATCAGATTGCGTATTATTCTGGACAATTTCAGTGCAGAATTATTTGTAAACGATGGAGAACAGGTGCTTACGGCGACAATATATACAGATCTTTCCGCAGAAGGGATCTCATTTTACGTGGATGGGAAAGCGGAGATTGATGTAGTAAAGTATGATCTGACAGCAGAGTAGCTGCGTGTGAAAATAAAAACGGCAGCGGTCTAGTCTTCGACCGCTGCCGCTTTTTTCATCGGCTCATATGTAAAGTGATTGAATACGGCTATGGTCCGTCCTACGCCGGCCATGGACAGAATTGTTCCAATGCCGACCCCCACAAGATGTCCCGCGAAGATAAAACTCAGGATGACGGTAATGGTAATATTGGTCAGATCAAAGCAGTTTTTTGTAAAGCCCACACTTTTATGAATGGTGTCTGCAATCGCCTGTACGATTCCGTCCCCCGGATTCGGGACGATCCGCATATTCAGCGACATGGCCGCGCCGATTCCGGTCAGTGTAATGGCAAGGATCAGGACAGCTGCCCGAAGCGCCATCTCTCCTGCCGTACTCTGCCGGTCTGAATACAGATCCGGAATTACCGCGGAAAACAGGTTGAGAAAACGGGTGAAAACCAGACTCAGAGGAATCTGGAGAAAATCCATAAGAAGGATCAGCTTACGGTCCGTTTTTCCTGCGTGGGCCAGCGCTCCGCCGGAATTTTTCGTATAGTTCCTGTCACGGTTCAGATGGAGCACCATTTCGATCAAAACAAAAACACTGTACAGAGCCAGTGTCATATTGCCGAAGTTATGGCCAGAAATTACGGATATGCTGTATGCCACCGAGATAATCGGCGAGACGCCCAGGCCGGTTTTTGTATTGAGCGTAAGCCCCAGCGCCAGAATAAGAAGTCCGGCGGCATAGAACAGTCCCCGGAAAAGAATTGGTTTTTTCATAAATATCCCTGCCTTTAATAACAATGTCACCTGCTATTTTAGACGGGGAAAAGGAAATTTGTCAAATTTCCGTCAGGAAAACAGCCCCCGGGAAGAGCATTTTCCCATGTGCCCGGAAATGGCTTCCGGCCTTTGCAAGAGGGGCATGATTGTGGTATTCTTATATCAACGGCTGTGCATGGGTATGCCTGCACAGTATTTTGTTTTAAGGAGGTTAAACTGTGAGATTAGATAAATTATTGGAGCGGCTGGATTATGAAGTGCTGCAGGGAACGGATCAGACAGAAGTTACCACGCTGATCAATGATTCACGCAAAGCGGAGAAAGGGTCTGTGTTTGTCTGCATCAGCGGGGCTGTCTCCGACGGACACAGCTATGCCGCGGATGTGGCGGCTAAGGGGGCCGCGGCTCTTGTGGTGGAACACAATGTGGACGTTCCGGAAGATGTGACGGTGATACTTGTGAAAGATACCAGGTATGCCCTGGCGCTGATGTCCGCGGCGTATTTCGGCTATCCGGCAGATAAGATGAAAATTATCGGAATCACAGGTACAAAGGGAAAGACCACAACAACCTATATGATCAAATCCATTCTGGACGGAGTGGGGCACAAAGTCGGCCTGATCGGCACCATCGAGGCGATTATCGGCGAGAAACATATTCCGGCGTCGAATACGACCCCGGAGTCCTACACCATTCAGAAATATTTTGCAGAAATGGCGGAAGCAGGATGCGACTGTGTGGTAATGGAAGTGTCTTCCCAGGGACTGATGCTTCACCGCACGGCAGGAATTCCGTTTGAAATCGGGATATTTACCAACCTGGGGAAAGACCATATCGGGCCAAATGAACACAAAGATTTTGAAGATTACAAACGCTGCAAGGGTCTGCTTTTTCAGCAGTGCAGGCTGGGAATCGCCAATGTGGATGACAGATATTTCAAAGACGTATTCAAAAACGCCACCTGCAGAGTGGAGACCTTCGGCTTCTCTGAAAATGCCGATCTGCGGGCGGAAAATGTAAAGCTGGTGTCCCGTCCGGGATATCTGGGCGTGGCATATCATGTGTCCGGACTGATGAATTTTGACGTGGAGATCGACATCCCCGGCAAATTCAGCGTCTATAATTCACTTACCGCCATAGCGGTCTGCCGGCATTTCCAGGTGCCTGCGGAGAAGATAAAGGAAGTGCTCAAACAGGCAAAAGTAAAAGGCAGAATCGAGATGATCAAGGTGTCTGATGAATTTACCCTGATGATCGACTATGCCCACAATGCCATGAGTCTGGAAAGTCTTCTGACTACACTGAAAGAATACAATCCAAAGCGTCTCGTCTGCCTGTTCGGATGCGGCGGAAACCGCTCCAAAGACAGAAGGTACGAGATGGGAGAGGTATCCGGAAGACTCGCGGATCTGACCATTATTACATCTGACAATCCCAGATTTGAGGAGCCCCAGGACATTATCGACGACATAAAGACCGGAATCGGCAGAACAGACGGAAAATATGTGGAAATCTGCGACCGGAAAGAGGCCATTAAATACGCCATTGCAAACGGGCAGCCGGGAGACGTGATCGTGCTTGCCGGAAAAGGCCATGAGGACTACCAGGAGATCAGAGGCGTCAAGCATCCCATGGATGAGAGGGTACTGATCGCCGAAGTCCTGGAAGAACTGAAACAGGAGCGGTCATAAAGCAGAACAGAACACAGAAGACAGGTGGGAATGTGTTTGCAGACATTATCATAGATATAAAACATGAAAAACTGGATAAAATCTTTCAGTACAGAATCCCTGACAGACTGGAAAACGAACTGAAAACGGGCATGGAAGTAATCGTCCCTTTCGGAAAAGGAAACCGGCCCGTAAAAGGCTATGTTACGGGAATCACAGACAGCTGCAGCTATGATCTTTCAAAAGTCAAGGAGATCACAGACATATCCAGGGGCAGCGTGGAGATTGAGGCAAAGCTGATCGCCCTTGCGGCCTGGATGAAAGAGAATTACGGAGGCACTATGATTCAGGCGCTGAAAACGGTGCTTCCCATTAAGCAGAAAGAAAATGCCAGAGTGAAAAAATACCTGCGTCTTCTTCTGGATGAAAAGACGGGAAGGGAGAAGCTGGACTTTTATCTGGAAAAGAATCAGAAAGCAAGAGCCAGGCTGATGGCCGCACTTCTGGATCATCCGCTGCTGGAATACGATCTGGCAGTGAAAAAACTGCATATTACGCTTCCCGTGATCCGCGCCCTGGAGGAACAGGGCGTGCTGGCCCTGGAGTCTGAGCAGGTGTACCGCAATCCGGTCAGAGGCAGCCGCAGGGAAGCGCCGGAGATTACATTTACACCGGAGCAGCAGGCGGCGGTCAGCCGTTTTACCGGGGATTACCGGGCAGGAAAACGTTATACGTATCTGCTTCACGGAGTCACCGGAAGCGGCAAGACAGAAGTGTATATGGAAATGATCCGTCAGGTAGTGGAAATGGGAAAACAGGCTATTGTTCTGATCCCGGAGATCGCCCTGACTTATCAGACGGTAATGCGGTTTTACCGGTATTTCGGACAGCGGGTGTCGATTATGAATTCCCGCCTGTCCGCCGGAGAAAGGTATGACCAGATGATGCGTGCAAAGGCGGGAGAAGTGGATGTAATGATCGGACCACGGTCCGCTCTTTTTACCCCTTTCCCGGATCTGGGGCTGATCGTGATTGACGAGGAGCATGAACCGACGTATAAAAGCGAACAGGTTCCCCGCTATCACGCCAGAGAAACCGCTGTTAAGCGGGCGCAGCTGGAGGGAGCCGGCGTGGTTCTGGGAAGCGCGACTCCTTCGCTGGAAGCCATGTACCGGGCCAGGAAAGGTGAATACGTTCTTCTTACCATGAAAAACCGTTCCCGGATGCAGAGTATGGCGCGGGTTCACATTGCCGACCTTCGGGCGGAGCTGAAAGAAGGCAACCGCTCGATCTTAAGCCGCAGGCTGCAGGAGCTGATGGAGGAACGGCTGGAGAAGAAGGAGCAGATTATGCTGTTCTTAAACCGGAGAGGTTATTCCGGGTTTGTTTCCTGCCGGGAGTGCGGACAGGTGGTAAAATGTCCCCATTGCAATGTATCTCTTTCGGTCCACCGGGGCGGGAAAATGGTGTGCCATTACTGCGGTTATGAACAGCCGAAAGTAACCCGCTGTCCGGAGTGCGGTTCTCCCTATATCGGGGAATTCCGGGCAGGAACACAGCAGATTGAGGATCTGGTAAAGAAGCGGTTCCCGGAAGCGAAAGTACTCCGGATGGATATGGACACCACCCGGCAGAAGGACGCCCACGAGAAGATTCTGGAAGCTTTTGCCAACGAGGAGGCGGATATCCTTGTGGGGACCCAGATGATCGTAAAAGGCCACGACTTCCCGAATGTGACGCTGGTGGGAGTGCTGGCGGCGGATATGTCCCTGTACACAGATGATTACCGCTCCGGCGAGCGGACCTTTCAGCTTCTGACTCAGGCGGCGGGACGGGCCGGCAGAGGCGAGCGCCCGGGGGATGTGGTGATTCAGACTTACGATCCGGGCCATTATGCCATCGAAGCCGCGGCGGCTCAGGATTATGAGATGTTTTATGAGCAGGAAATCGCCTACCGGGAGATGATGGGATATCCTCCGGCGGAGAACCTGACGGCAGTGCATGTATCCTGCGAGGATGAAGAACTGCTGGAAAAAGGATGTCATTATCTGAAAGAATACATTCTGCGGATAAAAGGAAATGTACCGGTACAGGTGATTGGTCCGGCCAGTCCGGGCATCGATAAGATCCGGGATGTGTACCGCCGGGTGATCTATCTGAAGTCGCCCCGGTATGATACACTGGTGAAGATCAAAGATCTGATGGAAAAATACATTGAAATTAATTCTGGATTTGATAAAATGAGAATTCAGTTTGACTTTAACCCGATGTGACAGAATAGAGTACTTATGAAATTATTTGGAGGGAAAAAATATGGCAATCAGAGAAGTCAGAGAAATCGGAGACGACATACTTACAAAACAATGCAAAAAAGTTACAAAAATGACCTTCCGGACCAAAATGCTGATCACAGACATGCTGGAGACCATGTATGAAAAAAACGGCGTAGGTCTGGCTGCGCCTCAGGTAGGCGTGCTCAAACAGATTGTTGTCATTGATGTGGGGGAAGGTCCCATTATTCTGATCAATCCGGAGATTACAGAGACTTCCGGAGAACAGACCGGGGAAGAAGGATGCTTAAGCGTGCCGGGCAAGTGGGGAATCGTTACCCGTCCGGATCATGTAAAAGTCCGGGCTCTGAATCAGGATATGGTGCCCTTCGAGGTGGAAGGAGAAGGACTGCTTGCAAGGGCATTCTGCCATGAGATCGACCACCTGCACGGCGAATTGTATGTAAATAAGACACAGGACGGCCTTCATGACGTATCATACGAGCCGGAAGAGGAAACGGAGGAATAGAGAATGCGGATTATATTTATGGGAACTCCCGAATTCTCCGTGGGGACACTGGAAGCCCTTATAGAGGCGGGACATGACGTATGCCTGGCAGTGACCCAGCCGGATAAGCCGAAAGGCAGGGGAAAGGAAATGCAGCCTACCCCGGTGAAGGCCGCGGCCTTAAAGCACGGCATTCCGGTCTATCAGCCGAAGAAGATCCGGGATCCTCAGTGCGTGGAGGAACTGGCAAAATATCATGCGGATGTATGTGTGGTCATTGCTTTCGGACAGATCCTGCCCAAAAGTATTCTGGAGCTGACGCCTTACGGGTGCATTAATGTACATGCTTCCCTGCTTCCCAAATACCGGGGTGCGGCGCCCATACAGTGGGCAATCCTGAATGGAGAGACTGTGACAGGAGTTACAACGATGCAGATGGATGAGGGACTGGACACAGGCGATATGATTCTGAAAACCGAGGTGCCCGTCACAGAGGAGGAAACCGGGGACAGCCTTCATGACAAGCTGGCTCTGGCAGGAGCGCGGCTGTGCGTGGAAACCATAAAAGCGCTGGAAGATCACACGGCGGTATTTGAAAAACAGGGAGAATCCCCTACCGCATACGCGAAGATGCTGGATAAGAAGATGGGAAATATTGACTGGAGCCAGTCCGCCGTGAAAATCGAGCGCCTGGTCCGCGGGCTGAATTCCTGGCCCAGCGCCTATACCCACTGGAAGGGAAAGACCCTGAAGATCTGGCGGGCGAAGGCAGAGGGAGAAGGAAGCGGCGCGGGTGTTCCGGGAACTGTGATAAAAGTGGAAAAGGAACGGTTCACCGTGCAGACAGGAGACGGAGTCCTGCATGTATACGAGCTGCAGATTCCGGGAAAGAAAAGAATGGAGAGCGGAGCGTTTTTAAGAGGATATGCTCTTGAGGAAGGAACCGTATTAACACAGGAATCATAATGGAGGCGATATAATGTTTTATTACTATTATGACTGGACTTATATTCTTGTACTGATCGGCGTCCTGATCTGTCTGGCGGCGTCGGCCCGGGTAAGACAGGTGTTTGCGAAATATTCCAGAGTGCAGAGCAGATTGCGCCTGACCGGAAAGGAAGCGGCGGAGGAAATTCTCCGGCGGAACGGCATTTATGATGTGCGGGTGATCCATATTCCGGGAAATCTTACGGATCACTACAACCCCGGCAATAAAACGCTGGGACTTTCGGATACGGTATATCAGTCTTCTTCTGTTGCGGCTGTGGGTGTGGCAGCCCATGAGTGCGGCCACGCGGTACAGCATGCCAGAGGATATGCGCCGCTGGCCATCCGGGGCGCCCTTGTGCCGGTGGCAAACTTCGGCTCTGCCCTGGCCTGGCCCCTTATCCTGATCGGGCTTCTGATCACCGGAGAGACCTCGGTTTTTCTGATCAATCTGGGAATCCTGCTCTTTTCGGCGGCCGTGCTTTTCCAGCTGGTCACTCTTCCGGTGGAGTTCAATGCTTCCAGAAGAGCCGTAGACGTGCTGGGGGCTTCCGGAATGCTTTATCCGGATGAGCTCTCCTCTGTAAAAAAAGTGCTGGGAGCGGCGGCCCTGACTTATGTGGCAGGAGCCGCGTCGGCTATTCTGCAGCTTCTGCGTCTGCTGATCCTGACAGGAGGAAGAAGAAGGAATGACTAAATCAGTAAATGAACGGGAAATTGTGCTGGCGGTTCTGATGGAAGTGACCGAGAAGGGGGCTTACAGCCACCAGATCCTCGGGGACGTACTGGCGAAATACCAGTATCTTGAAAAAAGAGAGCGGGCATTTATCACCCGTGTGACAGAGGGAACGCTGGAGCATCTGATCGAGATCGACTATATTCTGGATCAGTTTTCCAGAGTAAAAGTCCGGAAAATGAAGCCGGTGATCCGGGGCATCCTGAGAAGTTCCGTATACCAGCTGAAATATATGGACAGTGTGCCGGACCGGGCGGTCTGCAGTGAAGCAGTGAAGCTGGCCGTGAAAAAAGGATTTTCCGGTCTGAAAGGATACGTAAACGGCGTACTCAGAACGGCAGCAAGAGAACTTCCGGGCATAGCATATCCGTCTGACAGAAAACAGGAAATGTCCGTCCGGTATTCCTGTCCTGAATGGATTCTGGATCTGTGGCAGCAGGAATATGGAGAAGAAAAGACAGAAATCATGCTCCGGTCCCTGCAGGAAGAGCATCCTCTGACAATCCGATGCTGCCGGAACCGGATTTCCGTGGAAGAACTGCGGAGCCGTCTGGAAGAAGAGGGCGTGAAATCGGAGATTCATCCTTACCTGCCTTATGCCCTGAGCATATCCGGATATGATTACCTGGAAGGGCTTGAGACGTTCCGGGAGGGCTTTTTTGCCGTGCAGGATGTAAGTTCCATGCTTGTGGGGGAACTTGCGGCTCCCCGGGCCGGGGCGCAGGTGCTGGATGTGTGCGCCGCGCCGGGCGGCAAATCCCTTCATGTGGCGGAAGAACTCATCCTTGCCGCCGAAGCTTCCGGCAGTCCGGAAAACTGCGGCATGGTGGAAGCAAGGGATCTGACAGAATATAAAACAGAGCTGATCCGGGAAAACATTGACCGCTCCGGCCTTGTCAATGTGCGGGCGGTCTGCCGGGACGCCTCTGTTCCGGATCCGGAATGGACCGGGAAAGCAGATCTTGTACTGGCCGATCTGCCCTGTTCCGGCCTGGGGGTAATGGGCAGAAAACCGGACCTGAAATACCGGGTATCCCCGGAAGATATCCGGGAGCTGGCCGCTCTTCAGAGAAAGATCTTAAGCTGCGTACAGGCTTACGTAAAACCGGGCGGAGTTCTGATGTACAGCACCTGTACGGTGAATCATGCGGAAAATGAAGAGAATGTACGGTGGTTTTTAAACGAATATCCGGAGTTTGAGCCGGAAGATATAAGCAGCCGTATCTGTCCGGAACTTCAGAGCGCCTGTACAGATACCGGATGCCTCCAGCTTCTGCCGGGCGTACATAAAAGCGACGGATTCTTTATTGCCAGACTGAGAAAACAGGAGGACAGAACATGAAAAAGGACATCTGTTCTTTTACATACGAAGAACTGAAAGAGGAGATGGCATCCATCGGGGAAAAATCTTTCCGGGCAGGACAGATCTACGACTGGCTCCACGCAAAGCTCTGCGGCAGCTTTTCAGAGATGACCAATCTGTCCAGAAGTCTCCGTGAGAAACTGGAACAGGAATATGAGATCCTTCCTGCTGAATTGGAAGAACGGCAGATATCGGCTCTGGACGGGACAAACAAATTTCTGTTCCGGCTCTATGACGGAAATATGGTGGAAAGCGTTCTTATGAAATATAAACACGGAAATTCCGTGTGTATCTCCTCTCAGGCAGGATGCAGGATGGGATGCGTTTTCTGTGCCTCCACCATTGGAGGCCTGAAACGGAATCTGACCGCCTCCGAGATGCTCCGGCAGATCTACCAGATTCAGACAATCACCGGGGAGCGGGTGTCAAATGTGGTAGTGATGGGAACCGGAGAACCTCTGGACAACTATGATAATCTTCTGAAATTTATTCATATTCTGACTGAAGAGCACGGCCTGCATATCAGCCAGAGAAATGTGACAGTTTCTACCTGCGGTATCGTACCGAAAATCCTGGAGCTGGCGGAGGAAAAGCTGCAGATTACACTGGCTCTTTCCCTTCACGGGGCGACCCAGGAGAAGCGCCGGAAACTGATGCCCATTGCCAATAAATACGAACTGTCCCGGGTGCTTGCGGCCTGTGACGCATATTTTGAAAAGACGGGGCGGCGGGTGACTTTTGAATACAGCCTGGTGCACGGCGTCAACGATACGCCGGAAGACGTTCGGGAACTGACCGGTCTTCTCAGGCACCGGAACTGCCATCTGAACCTGATTCCGGTCAATCCTGTGAAAGAACGGAATTTTGTCAGACCAAGCAGGGAAAATGCCCTTAATTTCAAAAATAATCTTGAAAAAAGCGGAATAAATGTTACTATAAGAAGGGAAATGGGCTCTGATATAGACGGAGCCTGCGGACAGCTCAGAAGGAGGAAGCTATGAGGACATTTTCAATCACAGACGTGGGAATGGTTCGCCAGGTGAACCAGGATTACGTCTTTACTACAGATAAACCGCTGGGAATCCTCCGGAATCTGTTTGTAGTAGCGGATGGGATGGGCGGTCATCAGGCAGGAGATTACGCTTCAAAATATACGGTGGAAGTACTGCAGCGAGAGCTGAAAAACAGCGAAGGCGAGGATGTGGAGAAGGCTCTTGTAGGGGCGATAAAGACTGCGAATAAAGAGATTATAAAAGAGGCGTCCAGGGATGTCCATCTCAGGGGAATGGGAACCACAGTGGTGGCGGCAACCATTGTCAATCAGATGATGTATTTCGCGAATGTGGGGGACAGCCGTCTGTATCTCATTAACCAGGGGATTCAGCAGCTTACAAAGGACCACTCCCTGGTAGAAGAAATGGTTCGTCTCGGAGGCATCAAACCGGAGGAGGCAAAGCATCATCCGGATAAAAATATTATTACAAGGGCAATCGGCGCAAAGGCGGATGTGGATGTGGATTTCTATGAGCATCGTCTGAAAAAGGGCGATATCATCCTGATGTGCACAGACGGTCTGAGCAATATGGTGGAAGATGAGGAACTTTTCCATATTGTACAGGGAGGAAGAGATATTGTGGAAGCCGGACAGGCCCTTGTTGCGGCGGCAAAAGAGAACGGCGGTACAGACAATATCGGCGTTGTACTGGTAGAACCGTTTGCAGATGAGGTGAGTGTATTATGATTAAAGAAGGAGTTTACTTAGGAAAGAGATATGAGATTCTGGGCCGTATCGGTTCCGGCGGCATGGCTGATGTATATAAAGGAAAGGACCATAAGCTGAACCGGTATGTGGCGATCAAGGTATTAAAAAGCGATTACCGGAATGATCAGGTATTTATCCAGAAATTTGTAAGTGAGGCCCAGGCTGCGGCGGGACTGATGCACCCGAATGTGGTAAATGTCTATGATGTGGGACAGGACAGAGGACTGTTCTATATGGTCATGGAACTTGTGGAAGGCATTACTCTGAAAGATTATATTGAAAAGAAGGGGAAACTTTCCGCGAAAGAGACGATCAGTATCTCGATCCAGATGGTGACCGGACTTCAGGCCGCCCACAATCATCACATTATCCATCGGGACATTAAACCCCAGAATATTATCATTTCCAAAGAAGGAAAGGTAAAAGTAACGGATTTCGGAATCGCCCGGGCGACTACGGCTACCAAGACAATCAGCACCAGCGTGATGGGCTCCGTGCACTATACATCACCGGAACAGGCCCGCGGGGGAGTTGTGGACGAGAAGAGCGATATCTATTCCGTTGGTATTACCATGTATGAGATGATTACCGGACATGTTCCGTTTGACGGGGATTCCACCGTATCGGTGGCCCTGAAGCATCTTCAGGAGGAGATGGTTTCCCCGGCAGAAGAGGTTCCGGATATTCCATACAGTCTGGAGTGCATTATTATGAAATGTACTCAGAAAAACCCGGAGCGCAGATATCATGACTGCGCGTCTCTGATCCAGGATCTGAAACGGTCTCTTGTGGATCCGGACGGGGAGTTCGTTACACTGGGCGCGGTTCCGGGAGATTCGGACCGCACGGTTGTCATGTCCACAGAGGAGATCCGCCAGCTGCAGGGGCAGGATTACGATGAAGATGAGGACGATGAGGACTATGACAGCGATTATGATGAAGACGACGATGACGATGATGAGGATGACCGTGAGTATGGCGGAAGACGCAGGAAAAAGAAGGATGTAAATCCGGATACAAAGAAGATCATGCGCATTCTTATGATTGTGGCCGGTGTGGTTATCGCGCTTCTTATACTGTTCCTGGTCGGAAATGCCGTGGGGCTGTTCAGCGGGCCGGGACTTGCAACCTCAAACGAGGAGGATACGGTAAGAGTTCCGGATCTGAGAGGCATGACAGAAGACGAAGCAAGAGAGGAACTGAGCAAATATGAGCTGGGTATGGATGTGGCCGGAGAGGAACCGTCTAACGAGTACGAGGCCGGAGAGATTAAAAGTCATACGCCGGGACCGGATGAAACTGTGGAGAGGCATACCACGATAGAAGTAATTCTGAGCACCGGTGAAGAGGCGGAGACCGTAGCAGTGCCGAATGTGGTTAATGAGGAAGAATCCAGGGCCGAACAGATGCTGCGTGATGCCGGACTGAAAGTAACAAAAGGCGAAGCCCAGTACAGCAGCGACGTGGAAGAAGGCTATGTAATCTCCTGTAATCCGGATGTCGGCACCGAAGTTGATGAAGGAAGCAGTGTTGAGATTATCGTAAGTCTGGGCACTCAGCCCGCGACAGTACCGAAACTGACAGAAGGAACCGCGGCAGAGGCGGAAGCGGCCCTCAGCGAAGCGGGTCTGACAGGCAGCGCAACCGAAGAATACAGCGATGACGTGGCGGAAGGCATAGTGATCTCCCAGAGCATAGATCCGGGAACTGAGGTGTCACGAGGCACGACAGTATCCTATGTCGTAAGCCGCGGACCGGAGACAAAGATTGTAAATGTACCGGATATTTACGGAATGGATGAAGCCACGGCAAGCCAGACACTCTCTCGGAACGGACTGGTGGGCGAGTATGCCGGTGAAAGCTTCAGCGATGAATACGGGGCAGGGCAGATCTGCAGGATCTCTCCAACCGTAGGAACCAGGGTGTCGGAAGGAACTGTAGTGCAGTACTGGATCAGTGTCGGACCGGAGAACACCGGTGAGCCGGATACGCCGGACAGCGGAACGGATACAGGCGGAAATACAGGATCCTGACAGCAGAATAACGCGGACAGAGAAAGAAAATATTGCTGCCATGCATGGAAAAATTGTAAAAGGAATTGCCGGATTCTACTATGTTCATATAGTAGAATCCGGTGTTTATGAATGTAAAGCAAAAGGAATCTTCCGCAGGGACGGAATAAAACCTCTTGTAGGTGATGACGCGGAGATAGAGATTCTGGATGAAAAAGAAAAAGAAGGGAATATTGTCAGGCTGCTTCCCAGAAAAAATGAGCTGATCCGTCCTGCAGTAGCCAACATCGATCAGGCCCTGATTGTATTTGCAGTGACAGAACCAAAGCCTCATATTAATCTTCTTAACCGGTTTCTTGTGACAATGGAGAACCGGGAGATTCCCGTGGTGCTCTGCTTTAACAAGACAGACATTGCCGGAAATCCGGAAACGGATGAACTGAAGGAGATATATGCGGCCTGCGGCTACCCGGTTCTTTTTACCAGCGCCAGAGAAGAAAAGAATATTGAAGATTTGAAGAGTCTCCTCCGGGGAAAGACGACAGCGATAGCCGGCCCTTCCGGTGTGGGGAAATCCTCCCTGATTAATCTGCTGCAGTCAGAGATCAGGATGGAGACCGGAAGCGTAAGCCGGAAGATTGCCAGAGGGCGTCATACAACACGCCATTCTGAGCTGATCGTTCTGGGAGATGATTCTTATATTATGGATACGCCGGGATTCAGTTCCCTTTATATAGATGATCTTCAGAAAGAGGATTTAAAATATTGTTTTCCCGAATTTCTGCCCTTTGAAGGTATGTGCAGATTTAACGGCTGCAGCCATATCCACGAACCGGGCTGCGCAGTCGCGGAAGCTGTGGAAGCAGGGCGGATACACCGGATCAGATACAGGGATTACGTGGATATGTACCACGAACTGGAAGAAAGGAAAAGGTATTAGGGCATGAAAAAAATTCTGGCGCCGTCAATTCTCTCAGCGGATTTTAAAATATTGGGGGAACAGATCAGAGAGACTGAGAAAGGAGGGGCACAGTACATCCATTTTGATATAATGGACGGTATGTTTGTCCCGAGTATTTCTTTTGGAATGCCGGTGCTCTCTTCGATAAAAAATCTGACCGGGCAGACAATAGACGCTCATCTTATGGTGACGGAACCGGTCAGGCTTATGGAGGATTTTGTAAAATGCGGTGCGGATATTCTTACCGTCCATTATGAAGCATGCACAGATCTGAAGGCGGATATCGACTGTATCCACAGTCTGGGCGCGAAGGCGGGAGTATCTGTAAAACCCGAAACGCCCGTGGATGTTCTTGAACCATATCTGGATCAGGCGGATATGTTTCTTGTTATGTGTGTAGTGCCGGGATTCGGCGGACAGACATTCCTTCCCGGCTCTATCGAGAAGATCCGTCAGCTGAGAGCCATGCTTGACGCGAGAGGCATGGAGAAGGATATTGAGGTGGACGGAGGGATTCACCACTCAAATGTGACACAGGTGCTGGATGCCGGAGCAAATGTAATTGTGGCCGGATCTGCGGTGTATCATGGAAGTGTCAGAGATAATACGGAAAGATTTATGGAGATATTAAAGGATTATGAGTAAACGGACTGTAATTGTAAGCGGCGGCATGCTGGAGGAAGATTTTGTTCTTCCCATTCTGAAAGATGAAGATACGGAATTTATTATCGGAGTGGACAGAGGGCTTGTATTTCTCTATGATCACGGTATTAAGCCGGATTATATTGTGGGAGATTTTGACAGTACGCCGGAAAGGCTTGTGGCGTATTACCGGGAAGAGGTGAATGTACCGATACGGGAATTCAATCCTGTCAAAGATGCGTCAGATACGGAAATCGCGCTCAGGCTCTGTCTTGACATGAGGAGGAAGGAAATCTGGATTTTAGGCGGCACAGGAAGCCGCCTGGATCACCTGTGGGCAAACGTGCAGTGTCTGCAGATCGCTCTTGAAGCCGGCGCAAACGCAAGAATCCTGGACAGCCACAATCAGATCAGGCTTTTGAATCAGGGAATTACGCTGAAGCGGGAAGAAGCCTTTGGCCCGTATTTTTCTTTGTTCCCGCTGGAGCTTCCGGTGGATGACTTTAATATCAGCGGCGCCAAATATCCTCTGAAAAACCATTTTCTGAAGCCGTCTGACAGCCTCTGTGTCAGTAATGAGTTTCAGGAGGACGAGGTAAAAATATCTTTTGCCTACGGCCGGGTTATTCTGATGGAGACCAGGGACTGAAGGCAGACAGACGGACGGGAGCTGTCCGTTTCAAATTTATACACAAGGAGATTGAAGATAAATGAAGCTGGGAATTGTAGGACTACCGAATGTTGGAAAAAGTACATTGTTTAATTCACTGACAAAGGCGGGGGCAGAGTCTGCTAACTACCCGTTCTGTACCATAGATCCGAACGTTGGTGTTGTAACCGTTCCGGATAAGAGGCTGGACGTGCTCGGTGAGATGTACCACACAAAAAAGATCATTCCGGCGGCCATAGAGTTTGTTGATATTGCGGGGCTGGTGAAAGGGGCCTCCAAAGGAGAGGGGCTGGGCAACCAGTTTCTGGCAAATATCCGGGAAGTGGATGCTATTGTCCATGTGGTAAGATGCTTTGAGAACAGCAATATTGTTCATGTGGACGGAAGCATTGATCCTATGAGGGATATTGAGACGATTAATCTGGAGCTCATATTCTCTGACCTGGAGATACTGGAGCGCAGGATTGCCAAGACGGTGAAACTCTCCCGCAATGATAAGACTGCGGCCAAAGAGCTGGATCTTCTGAACAGGCTGAAGGCCCATCTGGAAGAAAATAAGCTTGCCAAAAGCTTTGTTACTGATGATGAAGATGAACAGGCATGGTTTGCCGGGTATAACCTGCTTACAGCAAAACCTGTGATTTTCGCGGCAAATGTATCGGAAGATGATCTGGCCGATGACGGCGCGTCCAATCCGGGCGTGCAGGCTGTGCGGGAATACGCGCGGCAGGAAAACTGTGAAGTGTTTGTTGTATGTGCCGAGATTGAAGAAGAGATTTCTCAGCTGGATGATGACGAGAAAAAGATGTTTCTGGACGATCTGGGACTGGAGGAGTCCGGACTGGAGAAGCTGATCAAGGCCAGCTATCATCTCCTGGGGCTGATCAGTTATCTGACGGCAGGGGAACCGGAGGTCCGTGCCTGGACAATCAGGAAAGGAACAAAAGCGCCCCAGGCGGCCGGCAAGATCCATTCAGATTTTGAAAGAGGCTTTATACGGGCCGAGGTGGTTAGCTACGACGATCTGATGGCCTGCGGCTCCCATGCAGCGGCGAAAGAAAAGGGCCTGATTCGTCTGGAGGGAAAAGACTATGTCGTGCAGGACGGCGATATTATGCTGTTCCGTTTTAATGTATAAGCAGCTGCCGCAGGCAGTTTACCGTATCAGACTTATATGAGCAGACTGAAGAAGGGAGCAAAAAAACATGCATTATGATATCAGCTTTCCCAATCTTGGAATTGAACTGGAACACGTGGGAAAGTCGGTCAGTATTTTTGGCTTTCAGGTGGCCTATTACGGGATTATTATCGGAGCGGCTATTCTGATTGGTTTTCTGATTGCGACATCCGAGGCAAAGCGGACCCGGCAGAATCCGGACGACTATCTTGATATGGGCATTATAGGCGTAATTGCCGGGATTGTCGGTGCCAGACTTTATTTCGTGATTTTTTCCTGGGATCTGTACAAAGACAATCTGCTGGATATTTTCAATCTCAGGGAGGGCGGACTTGCCATTTACGGCGGAGTAATCGCGGCGGTAATCGCGACCTTTGTCCTGGCACGGATCAAACATCTGTCGCCTTTCCAGATCCTTGACACCATAGCGCTGGCTCTTCTTAACGGACAGATGCTGGGGCGCTGGGGCAATTTCTTTAACCGGGAAGCGTTCGGAGAATATACGGACAGTCTGTTCGCCATGCGGCTGCCTCTGGATGCTGTGCGTTCCGGAGATGTGACAGACCTGATGCGGGAAAATATAGAGCGGATTGACGGGATCAGCTATATACAGGTTCATCCTACTTTTCTCTATGAATCTGTCTGGTGCTGTATCCTGCTTATTCTGCTGTTCCTGTACAGAAAACACAAAAAATATGAAGGAGAGCTGTTCCTCCTGTATATTTTCGGATATGCGCTGGGAAGAGTCTGGATCGAAGGACTCCGGACAGATCAGCTTCTTCTGCCGGGAATCGGGCTTCCGGTATCCCAGCTTCTGGCCGGAGGCATAGTAATATTCGCGGGAGCAGCGCTCCTGTATCTGAGGAAGCATCATAAGGGGATTCCGCTGCTTAAGAGCGCCAAGAAATATGAACCTATGCCGGAGACAATTGAGGGAAAAAAACCGCCGAAAAAGAAGGACAGGATTTTTAAATTCAGAGAGAAATAAAACGAAAGGGCAGGCGGGAGTCTGTCCTTTTGTGGTTTATAAAGCGGAGGGAAATGATGATGAAAGACTATTTCGAAGGCTGGGAAGAGAAAGCAGACGTACAGATTCCTGAGAGAAAGCAGAAAGGATTTCAGGACAGGATTGTTGTAAGAAAACCGGTTGAACCGGTCAGAGAGAAAAAACCGGAAGAGGTATACGATGGCGAAGCGCCTACCGTTCTTCTTGCCCCTGAGATGAAACCGCAGGCATATATCCGGAGAATTTCCACCGGAGAGGAGGCAGCGGTTGACAAAGACGGATTTGTGATCGGGAAGTCTGTGGAGGCGGACTTTGTAGTGAAATCAAACCCGACGGTCAGCAGAAAACATGTAAAAATCAATCTTCGTCCGGACGGCTGCTGGCTGGAAGATCTGGGATCATCCAATCATGTTTTCGTGGACGGCAGGCAGATTACAGAACCGGTAAGACTTGCAGATGGAATGAAATTTACCCTGTCTCTGGATGAAGAGTTTGAATTTATAGTCAGAATGGGAAAACAGGATGGATAGAATAAAAAATTTTTCAGAGACATATGAGATACTGGAGAAGCTTGGAGAGGGAGCAGGCGGTATTGTATACAAAGCGTATCACCGGCGGCTTCATCAGGAAGTTGTGATCAAGAAGCACAGGAGAAGCGCCGTTTCCATTACCGGCAGCCGCAGAGAGGCGGATATCCTGAAGAAACTTCATCATTCCTATCTGCCTCAGGTGCTGGACTTCTTTGAGTCCGGCGGGGATGTCTGTACTGTAATGAGTTTTGTGCCGGGAAAATCTTTTGCTCAGCTTCTGAAGGAAGGATACCGGTTCCGCCCGAACGAACTGATCAGATGGGGAATGCAGATCTGCAGCGCTCTGAATTATCTGCACAGTCAGAATCCGCCGGTAATCCACTGCGACATTAAGCCGGCCAATGTTATGCTTACGCCGGAAGGCAATATCTGTCTGATCGATTTTAATATTTCTTTTTATCTGGGCGACACGGCAGTTCTGGGATATACCGATGGCTACACGTCTCCGGAGCAGTATCTTGTGGCACTGAGCCGGGAAACAGGACAGAACGGCACGGGCGAGATTCATATTGATGAGAGAACAGATATCTACAGTGTGGGCGCTACGCTGTATCACCTGGCAACAGGCGGGAAGGTTGGAGATTACCGGGATAAGATTGATGTGCAGTATCTTGCCGGGTTTACAGGCGAAGCTTTTGCCTGGGTGATTGAAAAGGCGCTTCGGATAGATCCGGCCCGGCGGTACCAGTCGGCTTATGAGATGTTCCGCGCGCTGGAAGATATTCCGAAAAGGGACAGGAGGTATCGGCGTCTTATTCGCAGGCAGAGGGTGATCCGGGCTGTGCTGACCGTGTCTCTTGCGGGGTTTATCCTTCTGGGCGGCTATGGGATATCCGTGATAAGACAGGAAAGACTGGATGCGTACAATGACCTTGTTGAGGAGCAGATCAGCCTGACTGAGGCAGGCAGTTATGAAGAGCAGGGACAGATATTTGAGCAGGCATCACAATTGCTCCCCTCTGCGCTGGAGAGTTATTATCAGAATGCATATGCTCTCTATGACCAGGAAAAATATGAGGAATGCATCACATTTATCGATTATGATATCTGTGAGAATAAAAAGCTGGATCTGATGCAGATGAGGATGGCAGATGTGTATTATCTCAGAGCAGACAGCTATTTCCGTCTGGAGCAGTACGAAGATGCGGCGGAAGCATATGAAGATGTTTTCCGCATAGGAACAGAACATACGGAGTATTACAGAGACTATGCTATTGCGCTGGCTTATGCCGGAGAAGAGGAACAGGCACAGGAGGTGCTTCAGCAGGCAGTTGATTACGGCGCGGGGGACGACTCCATTTACTATGCAAAGGGAGAAATCGAAAAGGCGCTGGGAAAACCGGATGCCGCGATTGAGGAATTCAGACAGTGCATCAGCATGACAGATGATAATGCGATGAAGGCAAGAGCATATCTGATGATAAGCGGCATTTATGAAGAAAAAGGAAGTGATGTTTCACAGCGGGATACTCTTCTGAAGGCCAGAGAGGAGCTTCCTGTGGAAGAGCAGCTTCAGATTCTTGAACGGCTTGCCGTGGCAGACATAGAGCTGGCGGATACCTCCGGCAAAGAGGAGTACCGGGACGAGGCCATAGAAGTACTGACTCAGATGATTGATCAGGGATGGGGAACCTTTGATGCATTTGACACTCTGGCAGTCCAGTATGAGAAGCAGGGCAATATAGAGCAGGCACGGCAGACAGCAGACCGGATGCTGCAGGAGTACGGTGAAGATTACCGGATCTATATGCGGTATGCCTTTCTGGAGATTGATCTTCAGGAACAGAAAGAGAGCACGCAGCGGGATTATACACAGTTTGCCGGATATTATGAAAAAGCAGAAGATCTGTACAAAGAGCAGGTGAAAGATAATAATACGGATGCGCAGATGCAGCTTCTCGAAGATGTATACAGGCAGGTCCGGGAAGGAGGATGGCTTGAATGACAGGGATAACACCCGGAATAATAATGACGGTTACCGGCGCTGCCGGGATAATCGGATGCCTGATCGGTCTGATTGCAACAGCGGCGGTATTTCCGAAACAGAGAAAAAAACTCTTACAGAACATTGAGACAGAATAGTAAGGAGGGTAAAAACTGTGAAAAAAGGGTTGAAATTTATTATAGCACTGCTGATAGCGGGCTCGCTGGGAATCTGGTTTCTGCCGGTGATGGAGACGGCTGTTAAATCTGTGTCTGTTGCAGATGTATTTAAGATTGGAATGGGCTACTATGACAGAAACAGTATGCTGACCGAGCTGTATGCATTTATTCAGTCGCGCATTGAATCCTATGCATGGCTGATTGCCGGCGCCGCGGGATTCGTAGTTGTAGAGGCGATCCTGACAGCTGTTCTGCGGAAGAGGGCTGCTTATATAATGGGAATTATTGTAAGTCTCATAAACGCAGGGGCATTTCTGGCTCTGTTCTTTGTCCTGGAAGACAGATTCGCTGAGCTGGAGCATTTATTTACTATGTATATCGGGGACAATCTGATTGAACTCAGTTATCTGGAGCTGTTTGCATGGCTTGCAGTCTATGCGCTGGTTCTGATTCTTTCTGTAATCGGACTTATTCTCTGGAGAAAGCCGCGGGAGACGAATGAGGAAGAGATCTATCTGGAGCAGATCCAGAGAGCGGAGGCAGAACGGGCGCGCCGACAGTCCGCGCAGAATCAGCCGCGCCGGGAGCCGGTACGTCATCAGCCGTCTCCCGCGCCGCGTCAGGCAGGCCGCCAGGAGCAGAATCAGTCCGGAAATTACAGTCAGCCAGACGGATTTCAGAAGGAGAAACCTTCTGCATGGGCTCCGCCGGAAGAAAAAGAGACAGCGCTGCCCGTGGAGCAGTCCATGGCAGATACTGCCGCGGAAAATGAATTTTCCGGAGCTGTCGCAGGCGAGAGCGGGCTGTACGAAGGAAAAGTGTATCAGCTCAGTGACAAAAAAGAAGTGTTCTTTTACATAAAAGAAGACAGAGCGGTACTTAGTCCCTACGAAGAAGACGGAGCGGCAGCAGGGATTTATTACATTAAGGAATATGAAGAGTACTGTGCGGAGCCTTTTGAAAAAGGAGTGCTGTTCCTGGAAAGCGGTCAGCCTCTCGGGAAGGGAAGACAGTATTACCTGCCAAGAGGGACGAAAATATATATTGCCGGCAAACAAAATCTGTTTACACTGATGTAATGCCGGAAAATGCTGAAAAAACGAATCATGCATCAGATGAGCAGACCAAATCATAAACATTACACGAAAACATCAAAGGAAAATATCACAGTAAGGAGGAACGTACCATGAGAGATCAGGATACAACAGTTCTTGTAAATTTTGACAGCAAAGAGGAAGCGGCCGGACTTCTGGAACAGGCCTATACGGAGCTTGGAAAAGCGTATTATGAAGGTGGATTCGAAGACCCCCTTCCGCAGCTTCTGCCGCTGTTTGACCGGATTACCAGTCTGAAAAATAGACTGGAGCAGGAAGCAGCCCCGGCGCCGCAGCCGGAGCCCGTACCGCCGGTACCGGAGGAAGTACATCCGGCGCCGCAGCCGGAGCCCGTACCGCCGGTACCGGAAGAAGTACAGCCGGCGCCTGTACCGGACGAGGTATATCCGGAACCTGCGTGGGAGCCGGTACCGGAGGAGAGACAGCCGGAACCGCAGCCGGCGCCTGCATTCAGACCTGGTCAGCCCAGGTTCTGCATTTACTGCGGCAGCCGTCTGGAGCCGGGGGATTTATTCTGCAGCAATTGCGGACATCGGATTCGATAGAAAGAGGTTGAAATATGTATTGTCCGGAATGTGGAACATATAATGAGGAAAAAGCCAGATTTTGCCGCATCTGCGGCACCCGGCTGGCGGAAGACACGGAGAAGCAGAAGGAAGGGGGAGCGCCGGTTATCCCTGCGAAAAAAAAGAAGAAAAAGATCTGGATCATATTAACGGCGCTTCTGCTTCTTGCCGCAGCTGTGGCTGCCGCACTGTTTTTTTGGGTTCTTCCCCGGCAGAAGGAGAAAAACTATCAGTCGCATATGGCGGAAGGCGACAGATATCTGGAAGAGATGAATTATAAGAAGGCAGAAGACAGCTATCTCGCCGCAATTGCCATTGATCCGAAACAGCCGGAACCGTATTTTTGTCTTGCAGATATATATGAAGCTGAAAATTCACCAGGAAAAGCGAAAGAGATATTGCAGCAGGGCGTTGAACAGACAGATAATGAACCGATGCGGATACAATATGATTTTTACGCCTATGTGGACGAAGTGCTGATCACTCAGGACGGACAATGCCATGAGGGAGAATATACCTGCAAATACGCGGAAGGTCCTGTGAGAACATATGTGGAGCCTGTATCTTCTGAAAAAGGAGTGCTTACATTCCGTGTCAGGGATTTTGACAATGACGGGAATGAAGAACTCCTTGTGCTGATTCTGAATAATGAATATCTTCCGGCAGAGTATGCAACGATAGCGCAAAATGAGATTCAGATGCGGATGTACGAGTATGAGAATGGCGAAGTTATATTAAAAGATGAATACTCAGCGCTTCATCCGGTATTCGGATGGAGTGATTCTGAAATAACGGGAATTTTTCTGCATGAAAACAACGGACAGATTTATATATGTGGAAGCTATTTCCAGAATGATTACCTGATCAGAGAGTCAACAATATTAGATTCTTTTGTAACCATATATGGACAGGACGGCTTTGACGTACAGGAAGGAACCAGAAACAGGATGCTTCTGGAGTCTGATTTTGACAGCCGGAAGAAAGCGGCAGACAAGATGGCAGATTATCTTGACAGTATAGGCCTTCCGGAGGAAGCCGGGCAGATGAAAGAGTCGTCCCTGCGCAAATTTGATTTCATTGAAGATGTGGAGATGCTTCTGTTTATCAGCGGGGAAAATACACAGTATGGAGAAAGCATGAATTTTTCCGAGGAAACAGATCCGGCAGACCTGGGAGAAGTAAAGCTTGTCCTGCAACTGTCATGGCAGGAAGGCGAAAAAATTTCGGACGAACAGCAGGAGGAGAAACAGTCCGCGGGAGATATGCAGGAGAGCGAGAATTCTCATGATCAGCAGGATGCAGAAGAGACTGCCGGGTCTGTGCAGGAAACCTATGATTACCTGCTTGAAAGCGGAGATTACAATAATTATACCTCAGATTGGATGGCAGCTCCGGAGTTTTATTCCATCCTTGATATTAATCAGGACCAGATCCCGGAACTTATGATACATTCAGCCGGGGACTCCGGCTGGTCAAATACACTTCTTTATGCCTATGATCCCGACAGCCAGGCAGTAAAAATGGTTCAGGATATTTATCATTATGCTGATATTCAGTACTCAGATGAGTACAAGGCAATCACATTTTCAGAGGTGCGCTCGGCTCTGATGTACGGCGGGCAGGATTATTACACACTGGACGGAGCGGAGCTGACATATGAATTTTCCGTAGGCTGGGAGAGTGACGGCACACACGACGGAATCGGTTATTATATGTATCAGGACGATACAAGGACAGAGATATCGGAAGCTGAGAGTGATTCATATTTTAGCGAACTGACGGAGATAGAAAAGATCAGTCTGTAAAGGTCAGGAAAACAACAGAGGAGGGGATGAAACAATGTATTGCCCGAACTGCGGACATTATAATGAAGAAGACGCGGCATTCTGCGGCTCATGCGGGACTCCGCTCAGACGTCCGGAAACTGCGGAGGGAGAGCCGGAAATAATGCCCGGCCGGCCGGAGCCGGAACGGCAGAGTGCCCGGGATTTGTCCGGGGAGAACGGACGCGGACCTGTGTCTCCGGTTCCCGGGAAAAAGAAAAGCAGAAAAATATGGATTATACTGGCAGCAGTACTTGTGATCGCAGCAGCAGCTGCCGCGGCAGTATTTCTGTGGATTCTGCCCCGGCAGGAAGAGAAAAGGTATAATGCGCTGCTGGAAGAAGGAAACCGATATCTGGAGGAAATGGATTACGACAGAGCAGAGGATTCTTTTCTGGAGGCAATTGCAATTGAGCCGAAGAAGGAAGAGCCTTATGTGAGTCTGGCAAATCTCTATCTTGATACAGGCGAGCGGGAAAAAGCGAAAGAGATTATCGCTGAGGCAAAGAAAACTCTCCCGGAGGAGGAGCAGAAAGAGATTGAAAAGCTGGAAGAGGAGCGAAAAGGGGAACTGGACGGCGAAGGTACAGTCTTTGTATGGGCAGTAGAGCCGGAAATCGAGGCAGATGATATCTATTATCTGAAAGAAACGGATTCAAAAGAATATCCGTATAACGAAATGGAACGCCAGATGTTTACAGATTATGCGGTGATAAAACAGGGAGATTCCTATGGGCTGATCGATTCAGACGGAGAGATCCTGGGCGGCATGGATTATGAAGAAATTACAAGCGGCTACGGATATTATCTGCTGACAAGGGAGGAGCCGGTGTATGAATCCGAATATATGACGGAAATGGACAGCTACTATCTGTACGGCGATGAGATCCTTCCGGCTGTCGCAATCGCAGGCGATGCATATGGATTTAAGGGTGCTTTTTATTACTGCGATGGCCTGCAGAATATCTTTGATGCCTACGGAGAAGAAGCGTTTGGTCCCCGGACATGGACAGAGCCTGAGGACGCGGTTCCTGTAAAAGCTTCAGATACAGTCCTGGAAAATGCCATGGATGCCGGTGTAAACAATATGGACGAATGGCTGGCGGATCTGCCGGGCGGCTATGGGATCTACTATGGTGACAGCATGGCGACGGATTTCGTCTATGATGCATGCGGTTCCCAGTCAGACGGACTCCTTGCGGTGGAGCAGGGCGGAAAATGGGGATATGCCGACAGTCAGGGAAATATAGTGATTCCCGTGGAATACGACGCCTCCTGGACACAGTATGTTCCCCAGAATGGTAATGCTGAGCAGGATTACTGCTATGCCGCTTCGGAAGGATATGTGGTCCTGGTAAAAGACGGTGTATGGGAGGTGCGTGATACAGAAGGAAATCCGGTTATTGATCCCGGCGTGTTCGAAGAGATCCGCCCGGTGTATGACGGAAGGTGCTGGGTGAAACAGAACGGTCTCTGGGGTGTGATTGAACTGGAAAGTGAAGCTTCCGCAGAAGAAAACCCGCCAGAGGAAGAGCAGGGGGAAGAATCCGGGCTTTCTGCAGATTCTTCCATGGAAGAGATCCGCGATCAGGTTCTGGAACATCTGAATGAAAGCCTCGGGGAAAACGGAGGTTCTTATTCTATCGTTGACAGTGAAACAACTGAGACTGATGAAGAGTATCATTTTCTGATAAGGTATGCCATGCCTGAGGAAGAGGCCGAAGAAATTATAGCAAACGGCGGAATGCCCTCCGCAAACCGGCTTGTGGGAGAGGTTGTTGTGGACAAAGCCGCAGGTACTGCGGTTTTTGAGCCTGAAGGCGGGGAACGAGAAGAGTGGCAGCTGTGGGAAAATAATGATACGGCAGAAGACAGTGCCGATTCCGGAAATATGGTGGATTTCTCGGGAGAAGATCTGCGTAATATTGCTGCTGCTTTGGGGGTGCCTGAAGATGCAGACGCAGAGATCAGAGTGGAAGGAGATCCCACTTACTGGGATGCCGCCGGGCGCTGGGTTATCCGCGTGAGCATATATCAGGACGGAGATTATATTGCAGGGGCGCTGGTTGACTGCGAAACGAAAGAACCGGCAAGAGACATTTATAAATATTCACCATAGTTGTTAAGAAAAATTATTTCAATGAAAAATTACAGATGAAAAAAGACATCCTGTCTGACAGATATAGTTTACAGCTGCTGTCAGACAGGATTTTTTACGCAAAAATATTGAAAAAAATAAAAATAAAAGGCCTGCTAGAATGACTACAGACAAAAGAAATAAGTCTACAGAAAAAACAATGAACAGGAATTCAGAAAGGGGAAAAACAATGAAGAAAAAGATCAGTGTAGTTATTTTAGGAGTAGCAATGATGATGTGTTTATGTGCATGTTCAAAAGAGTGCAGCGCCGGCTGCGGAGAGAAAGCAAGTCCCGACTGCAGCGCCGGAATGTGCGACAGCTGCTGCAGCTGGTATGCAGGATTTAACGGATGCAAGCATACAGAGTTTGATTGATTCGGGTTTGCCGAAGGGACTTTCCGGAGAGCAGACACAAACCGGAAGAGACAAAGAAGTTTTTGTAAGACGGATTCAGAAGAGGGGGACAGGGAATTCGGATTCCCTGTCCCCCTCTTCTGAAAGGCGCATCTAAAAACTTTCCGGACTTCCGTTTTTCTTCCCTTCAGTCCGAAAATTTTTTCGCAATTCCTCATAAAACAAAAACAGCGGGGAGCTTTAACGGCATAGATGGGGATGAGCCAGCCAGCCGCTCTGCACCTCAAAATATACAAAAAAACCGACTGCCCTCTATAGACTTTTGTCATTTTTGGCGATATAATGAAAATACATGTGAATAAAACTTTTTTTCAATGTAATTTTTAAGGAGGAACAAAAAATGGCAAGAAAAATGAAGACCATGGACGGTAACCAGGCCGCTGCTCACGTCTCATATGCATACACAGAAGTCGCAGCGATTTACCCGATTACACCGTCATCCGTTATGCCTGAGCACGTTGACGAGTGGGCTACTCAGGGAAGAGAAAATATCTTCGGACAGACCGTACAGGTTGTAGAGATGCAGTCTGAGGCAGGTGCGGCAGGTGCAGTACACGGTTCACTGTCAGCCGGAGCTCTTACAACTACATTTACGGCGTCTCAGGGACTTCTTCTTATGATTCCGAACCTGTATAAAGTAGCAGGCGAGCAGCTTCCGGGCGTATTCAACGTATCCGCTCGTGCTCTTGCAAGCCATGCGCTTTCTATTTTTGGCGATCATTCAGACGTTTACGCCTGTCGTCAGACCGGCGCGGCTATGCTGTGCGAGTCCAGCGTTCAGGAGGTTATGGACCTGACACCGGTTGCGCACTGTGCGGCGCTGGAAGGAAAACTTCCTTTCATTAACTTCTTCGATGGATTCCGTACATCTCATGAGATCCAGAAGATCGAGACATGGGATTATGAAGATCTGAAAGATCTGGTAAATATGGATGCCATTGACGCTTTCCGTGCGCATGCACTGAACCCGAATCATCCGTGCCAGAGAGGTTCCGCTCAGAACCCGGATATCTTTTTCCAGGCAAGAGAGGCATGCAACCCGTACTACGATGCAATGCCGGGAATCGTTCAG
>DXIU01000137.1 GCA_019112765.1 Candidatus Mediterraneibacter norwichensis
TCTGTGGACGGAGAAAATCTCAAAGACGCTGACGGCCGGGTGATCGGTCTTATGAACGAAGACGATTTTGTAGAAAATACAGCGTCTTCGCCAAGTTCTTATCAGACAGGAACGCTGAATCTGTATTTTGCAAATGAAGCCGGAGATAAGCTGGTGGAACAGCAGGTAGATGTCCGGTACAGCAGCAATATATCGAGAGAAAAACTGATTGTGGAGAAGCTGGTGCAGGGACCCCAGAGCGGAGATGCGTATCCGGTTATCAATCCGGACACCAATCTTCTGAGTGTCACAATCAAAGACAGGATCTGTTATGTCAATTTTGACAGTACCTTCCTTACCGGTACGTATGATATCCTGCCGGAACTGACTGTTTATTCGATTGTAAATTCTCTGACAGAGGGAACAGAGGCAGAACAGGTACAGATTACGATTAACGGCGAATCGGATAACACTTATATGGAGGCAGTGGACTTATCCAGGCCTCTGGATGCAAATATGAACTGGGTCGCAGCTGAAGAAAACGAAACATGAAACGACCTTTGTGCATGACGTGTGCACTTATACTTATTTTTCAGGCTGTCGGAACCGGATCCCTTTTCCGGACAGGAGAAACGGAACATGTTGATCTGACCGAAAAGGAATCCGGCTCTTCGGTATGGACAGAGCAGGTTTACCTTACGGGTACAGTGGACCGTATCGAAGAAAAGGAAAATGTAACCGCGGTTTTCCTGACAGATAATCAGATCTCTGCTTCAGGACAGAAGATCAGTGAGTCAAAAGTACTGGTTTATGTGAAACCAGATCAGATTAAAATCAGTAATCAGAATCAGACAGAAAATCAGAACGACAACAGAATAGGAGCAGGAAACAGACTTCGGATTGCCGGTGAGGCCGAAGTCTTTTCGTCAGCCCGTAATCCCGGAAACTTTGACCAGAAATTTTATTATGAAAAGCAGGGAATCCGTTTCCTGATCCGGGCAGAACAGGTGGAGCTGATTTCCGGCAGAACGGATCGGGTCAAAGATTTCCTCCAGCGCATGAGAGCTGCCTGGAAAGAAAAACTGGTCCGGCATCTGGGAGAATATTATGGAAATACTATGAGCGCGGTCCTTCTGGGAGAAAAGAGCGGTCTGGATGAAGAAATGAAAAAATTGTACCAGAAAAACGGGATCGGGCATATTCTGGCTATTTCCGGGCTGCATATGTCCTTTATCGGATCCGGGCTGTACAGTCTGCTCAGAAGAGCCGGGCTGCCTTTTGCAGCTGCAGGGATCTGCGGTGGAACAATTCTTGTTCTGTATACGGTTATGATCGGCGGCAGTGTGTCGGCTGTCCGGGCTCTGGTTATGTTCCTTATTCGTGCCGGAGCAGATGTTTGGGGCCGGGATTACGATCTCCCTACCAGTCTGCTTGTATCTGCTGCAGCCGTATGCTTATGGCAGCCGCTTTACCTGGCAGACGCTGCCTATCAGCTTTCCTATGGAGCTATCCTGGGAATCGCGCTGCTGACCCCGGTATTTGAGGCGATGCTGCGCTGCCCGGAAGCCGGCGGGAAAGGAAACGGCTTCAGAAAGGAAAAGAAAGCCGGGACAGGCGGAAAAGGCAGAAACGCTGCAGCAGAAAGAATCGGACAGAGTATCGCAGGATTACCGGGAAAATTCGCTGCCGGTCTCGGTTCCAGCCTGGCCGTCAGCGTTTTCCTGATGGGGCCTCTTCTCTATTTTTATTTCGAGGTTCCTCCATATTCGGCACTGCTGAATCTGATTATTATTCCTGCCATGTCACTTGTTATGGGAGCCGGGCTTTTCGGTTCCCTTCTTACTCTGGTTTCAGATCAGGCAGGCGGCCTGGTGCTTCAGGTCTGCAGAGCCGTCCTCTTCTTTTATGACAGATGCTGTACTCTTGCCGGACAGCTGCCGGGCAGCAGGTTTGTGACAGGACAGCCCGATATACTGTGGCTGGCTGTATATTACGGAGCGCTGGCAGCGGCATACCTGGCTTACCGCTGGCTGGTATACCGGAAAAAAAAGCAGGAAGCAGGAAGGAAAGATTTCAGGCAAAGCGAAAAATATATGTGGGCATTGAAACTGCCCGGGATTTTTCTGCTGGGCCTTGCAGCCGCCATGCCTTTTGTGTGCCGGGGCGGATATGAGCGGCCCGGCGGCGTCCGGATCACAGTTCTGGACGTAGGGCAGGGGGATGGAATTTTTATCCGCAGCGCGTCGGGAAAAGCGTATTTTATTGACGGAGGCAGCAGTGATGTATCTTCGCCGGGCGCCTATCGGATTGAGCCGTTCCTTCTGGCAGAGGGAACAGATACGCTGGAGTATGTTTTTCTCTCTCACGGGGACAGTGATCATCTGAATGGCATTGCCGAGATGCTTGCCAATCAGGAACTGGGCGTCCGGGTCAGAACGCTGGTGCTGCCTCCGGAGACGTTTCACGATGAAAAACTGAAGGAGACTGCCCGGACAGCAGTGGCAAACGGGACCAGGCTTGCAGTAATGAAGCCGGGAGATAAGATCAGCGAAAGTCTCCCTGACAATGAATTCATGCTGACCTGCCTGGCGCCGGAAGAATCTCTTTCTGCGGAGAAAGGAAGCAATGCGGCATCTATGGTGCTGGAACTTACATATGGAGATTTCTCCATGCTGTTTACCGGAGATCTGGAGGGGGCGGGGGAGGAAGCTCTGACAGAAAGCGGAAAACTGAAAACATATACTGTCCTGAAAGCCGCGCATCATGGTTCGCGGTCTTCCGGCTCAGAAAAATTTCTCCGTACCATAAAGCCGTCGGCGGCTCTGATATCTGCGGGTCAGGAAAACCGGTACGGCCATCCCCATCCGGAAACACTGGAACGGCTGGAAGAGGCCGGCTGCGCTGTGTATTCCACCCAGGATTATGGGGCTCTGTCTGTATGGTCAGACGGAACCAGGGTGAAGATAGATGGTTTTCTCGGAAAATGAGCTTTGTTTCTGATAACCGGTTTCAGAAAAAACGATACCTGTATGAAAAGTAATACCTGTGTGGAAAAGTAGTACCTGCCTCTTGTCAAAAAGGATGCATTTCCGATATAATAGAAGAGTTATGAAAAGTTTGAATGAAGATCTGAAGACAGGAAAATTTAAACAGATATATCTGCTGTACGGCTCTGAGGGCTATCTGAAAAAACTGTATAAGGAACGGTTTATCAAGGCTATGGTCCCGGAAGGCGATACTATGAATTATGCTTATTATGAGGGAAAGGGCACGGACATAAAGGAAGTAATCGATCTGTCAGAGACGCTGCCTTTTTTTTCTCAGCGCCGTCTGATTCTGTTTGAAAATACCGGTTTTTTTAAAAGCGGAGGAAATGATCTGGCAGATTATGTGAAAGAGCTGCCGGATACGACTTATTATATTTTTATAGAGAATGAGGTCGATAAAAGAAGCCGACTGTATAAAGCAGTGAAGGCGAAAGGACATATCGTGGAGCTGACCACCCAGGATGAAAATACGCTGAAGCGCTGGGTTCAGAGCATCCTGAGAAAGGAAGGCAAAACCATGTCAGATTCTGATATCCTTTATTTCCTGAATAAAGTCGGCACGGACATGGAGAATATTCAGAAAGAGCTGGAAAAGCTGGTGTGCTATGCGCTTGACCGGCAGACGATTGGAAGAGAGGATGTGGACGCGGTCTGTGTGACGCAGATAACCAATCACATTTTTGATATGGTAAGTGCCGTGTCGGACAAGAATCAGCGAAGAGCCCTGGATCTTTATTATGAGCTGCTGGCTCTGAAAGAACCGCCCATGCGGATTCTGTTTCTGCTGACCAGACAGTACCGTCTTCTGTTTCATGTAAAGGCACTTGCCCGGCAGGGGTTCGGCAGGAAGGAGATTGCATCCAAAGCCGGACTTCACCCCTTTGTGGCAGGAAAATATATGGATCAGGCAAAGCGGTTCAGTATGAGAGAACTTCGTTCCGTAATGGAAGAAGGAGCGCAGATTGAGCAGGATGTTAAGACGGGACTTTTGTCTGATACTCTGGCGGTGGAGCTGTTTATTGTCAAATATTCCGCCAGAAAGGAAGATAAGACAGCATCCGTATAAGAACCGGAATGAAGATATTAGAAAAGAAGATGAAGAAGCATTAAGGCAGGCAGATATCAAGATAAAAGAGATAATTGGAGGAAGAAAAGTGGCAGTAGTTGATCAGAGCAAAATCAGGAATTTTTGTATAATTGCGCATATAGACCACGGAAAATCTACGCTGGCGGACCGCATTATAGAAATGACAGGACTCCTGACCAGCCGGGAAATGCAGGCGCAGGTGCTGGATAACATGGAACTGGAGCGGGAGCGCGGGATTACGATCAAAGCCCAGGCAGTCCGTACAGTCTATAAGGCAGATGACGGGGAAGAATATATTTTCAACCTGATCGACACCCCGGGACATGTAGATTTTAATTATGAGGTATCCCGAAGTCTGGCGGCCTGTGACGGCGCTATCCTTGTTGTGGATGCCGCCCAGGGCGTGGAGGCCCAGACTCTTGCAAACGTATACCTGGCGCTGGATCATGATCTGGATGTAATGCCTGTAATCAACAAGATTGATCTGCCCAGCGCGGATCCGGAACGGGTAAAAGAAGAGATAGAAGATGTTATCGGAATTGACGCGGAAGACGCGCCGCTTATTTCCGCTAAAACCGGACAGAATGTCCATGATGTGCTGGAGCAGATTGTTAAGAAGATTCCTGCTCCGGGAGGAGATCCGTCTGCTCCGCTGCAGGCACTGATTTTTGATTCTGTCTACGATTCCTACAAGGGCGTTATTGTATTCTGCCGTATTAAGGAAGGCACGGTGAGAAAGGGAACACCTATGCTTATGATGGCTACCGGCGCCCGGGCAGAAGTAGTGGAAGTAGGTACTTTTGGAGCCGGACAGTTTATTCCCTGTGATGAACTGGATGCCGGAATGGTAGGTTACATTACAGCCAGTCTGAAAAATGTAAAGGAAACACGGGTGGGCGATACGATTACCGATGCGTCCAACCCCTGTGCCGAACCGCTGCCCGGATATAAAAAGGTAAATCCTATGGTATACTGCGGTCTCTATCCTGCGGACGGGGCAAAATATCCGGATCTGCGGGATGCTCTGGAAAAACTGCAGCTGAATGACGCGGCCCTTCAGTTTGAGGCTGAGACTTCCGCGGCTCTGGGTTTTGGTTTCCGGTGCGGTTTCCTGGGACTTCTCCATCTGGAGATTGTGCAGGAACGTCTGGAGCGGGAATACAATCTGGATCTGGTTACTACAGCACCCAGTGTTATCTATAAAGTACACAAGACAAATGGAGAAGTGGAGGATCTGACCAATCCCACCAATATGCCGGATCCGGCGGAGATTGAATATATGGAGGAACCCATGGTAAAAGCGGAAATTATGGTGACTTCCGAATATATCGGAGCAATCATGGATCTCTGCCAGGAGAGGCGCGGCATCTATCAGAGCATGGAATATATTGAAGAGAAAAGAGCGGTGCTGCACTACCATCTGCCGCTGAATGAGATTATCTACGATTTTTTTGACGCACTGAAATCCCGTTCCAGAGGATACGCTTCCTTTGACTATGAGATGATGGGATACCAGCGTTCCGATCTTGTGAAGCTGGATATCCTGATTAATAAAGAAGAAGTAGACGCACTCTCCTTCATTGTATTTGCCGGAAGCGCTTATGAGCGGGGCAGAAAAATGTGCGAAAAGCTCAAGGCGGAGATCCCCAGGCAGCTGTTTGAAATTCCGATTCAGGCAGCAATCGGAAGCAAGATCATTGCCCGGGAGACAGTTAAGGCAATGCGCAAGGATGTACTTGCGAAATGTTACGGCGGGGATATCTCCCGTAAGAAAAAACTTCTGGAGAAACAGAAGGAAGGAAAGAAACGTATGCGCCAGGTAGGCAATGTAGAGATCCCTCAGAAGGCGTTTATGAGCGTTCTGAAATTAGACGATGACTGAGATACGGGACGGATTTTATGGGAAAAAGAGAACTTGAAGTGTATGTGCATATTCCATTCTGCGTAAGGAAGTGCGCATACTGCGATTTTCTCTCAGCCCCTGCCGGGGAAAGAGAAATACATGCCTATACAGATGCTCTGATCCGTGAGATCAGGGAGGAAGGAAAAAAATACAAAGACTGCCGTGTAAGTACGGTGTTTCTGGGCGGGGGTACTCCTTCTGTGTTAAGAGGGGAGGACACCGCCCGCATTTTTCATGCCCTGCGGGAATGTTTTGATATAGCGGAGGACGCGGAGATAACTCTGGAAGTGAATCCGGGAACCGTGTCAGAAGAAAAGGCGGCAGTATGGAAGAATGCAGGAGTGAACCGGATCAGTATCGGTCTTCAGTCTGTCAGTGACCGGGAACTGAAACTGCTTGGGCGGATCCATACGTTCCGGGAATTTATGGATACATGGAAACTGGTGCGGGATAAGGGGTTTGATAATGTAAATATTGACCTCATTTCCGCGGTTCCGGGACAGACCGTACAAAGCTGGGAGAGTACGCTGCGGACAGCGGCAGAACTGGGACCGGAGCATATCTCCGCGTACAGTCTTATTATAGAAGAAGGAACTCCGTTTTACACATGGTATGGAGAAGGCCGGGAAGGCGCCGGAGAAGGCGGGCTTCCGCCGCTGCCTGGCGAAGACGAGGACCGGGAAATTTACCGGATCACGGCTTCTGTTCTTGCAGAATACGGCTATCACAGATATGAGATATCCAATTATGCAAAGGACGGGTATGAGTGCAGACACAATCTCGGGTACTGGGAGCGGAAGGAATATCTGGGTCTGGGACTCGGGGCCTCTTCTCTGATCCGGGAATGCAGATTTCATAATACAGCAGATATGGAAAAATATATGCTTGTGTACGGGGATGCCGGACAGGAAAAAGGAACAGAAAAGAATAAGACATGTGTGCGCCGGCCGGAAACAGAGGGACAGGGATCTGTGACGGAAGAGATGGAAAGGCTGTCCGCGGAAGAACAGATGGAAGAGTTTATGTTCCTGGGACTCAGGAAAACGGCCGGGATATCCTGTGATGATTTTCAGACAGCATTCGGCAAAGATATCCGGGATATATATGGAGAGAAACTTACAAAGCTGGAAAAACAGGGACTGATCAGAAGTTCCGGAGGAAGAGTCCGGCTGACAGAGAGGGGAATTGATATCAGCAATTATGTATTCAGTGAATTTCTTTTTTAAAGAGCGCCTGCGGAAGAGTTCCGGGGCGCTTTTTCCGGCAGAAGCGTCAGCTTCAGGAAAAAGAAACAGGAATCATACTGCCGGAATCCAGGTTTTTGCTGTTTACTCAAAAAAATACAGAAATTATGTTGACAAAAAGAAAACGGGGTGCTATCTTAGTATACGAAAGGTGCTAGCACTCAAAAGAATAGAGTGCTAATAGCAAAGGGAGAGGAGGCAGAACTGTGACAGCAGATCCTGCATTAAGCGAGAGAAAGCTTATCATATTAAAGGCAATCATACAGAACTACCTCGAGACCGGAGAGCCGGTCGGCTCCAGAACTCTTTCAAAATACACGGAACTGAACCTGAGTTCCGCCACGATCCGAAATGAGATGGCAGATCTGGAAGATCTGGGATATATTTTCCAGCCGCATACATCAGCAGGAAGGATTCCTTCTGATAAAGGATACCGGCTGTATGTGGATATGCTCATGGAGGAGAAAGAACAGGAGATCACAGAGCGCGAGGATGCGATGCTGGAGAAAGCTGATAAGGTTGAAAAAGTACTGCAGCAGGCGGCAAAGGTGCTGGCGTCCAATACGAATTACGCAACCATGGTTTCAGCGCCGGTCAACAGCCGCAATACATTGAAGTTCATACAGCTTTCCCAGGTAGATGAGGAGCAGATTGTCGCGGTGATTGTACTTGGAGGCAACGTGATCAAGAATAAGATCATAGAGGTTGGTGAAACACTAAGTAATGAGACTTTGCTGAAGCTGAATATGCTGCTGAACACTACATTGAACGGCATGTCCATCGACCAGATTACATTGGGTCTGATTGCGAGGCTGAAAGAACAGGCGGGCATCCACAGTGAGGTGGTGGCGCATGTACTGGATGCGGTGGCAGAAATCATACATGTGGATGATGACATGAAGATCTATACAAGCGGCGCGACCAATATCTTCAAATATCCGGAGCTCAGCGACAAGCAGAGCGCGCAGGAAATTATCAGTGCATTTGAAGAAAAGCAGCAACTGGAAGAACTGGTCACTGAAACGCTTGCCAGTGAGAACAGCCACGGCATACAGGTTTACATCGGGGATGAAACACCGGTAAAGACCATGAAGGACTGCAGTGTTGTCACAGCCACATATGAGCTGGGCGAGGGCATGAAAGGAACAATCGGTATCATCGGTCCGAAGCGAATGGATTATGAACACGTCATGAAGACGCTGAAGACTCTGCAGAATGAGCTGGATGCGATTTATAATAAAAATCCGAAAGAATAGGAAGGTAGAAAGCTGGTGAGTGACAAGATGAGCAAAGAAGATATGGTAAAGGAAGCTGTTGAGGAAGCAAAAGCAAAAGCCGTTGAAACTGCTGAAGCGGAGGCAGATGCAGATAAGGAAAATCCAGCGGAAGGGAATCCCGCTGAAGGCGAAACAGCTGAGACGGACAGCAGCCCGTCTGATTCAGAGAATCCCGGTTCAGAAAAGGAGCAGACAGAGGAAAATGAATCTGATACCGGCGGTCAGGGTCCGAAAGCAGAGAAAAAGAAGCTTTTTGGAAAAAAGAACAAGAAGGACAAAAAAGACGAGAAGATTGAAGAACTTACCGATCGTCTTACCCGTCAGATGGCAGAGTTTGATAACTTCCGCAAGCGTACAGAAAAAGAAAAATCTCAGATGTACGAAATAGGAGCGAAAGATATCATAGAAAAGATTCTTCCAATTGTCGACAATTTCGAAAGAGGATTATCCTCAATGCCGGCAGAAGAAAAAGCAACTCCGTTTGCGGAGGGAATGGAAAAGATTTACAAGCAGCTTATGACTACGCTGGAAGGAATCGGGGTCCGGCCCATCGAGGCGGTTGGACAGGAATTCAATCCGGATTTCCACAACGCAGTAATGCATGTGGAGGACGAGGAACTTGGCGAGAACATTATCGCGGAGGAGTTCCAGAAAGGTTATATGTACCGTGACAGTGTTGTAAGACACAGCATGGTAAAAGTTGCAAACTGATATTGAGCACTTGGCGAGGTCTTTTCGAGCCTGGTGCGAAAGTCGTTCGGTGAGATTGGCGAGGCAGTGTCGAGCCTGGCGAACCGAACTTCCTTAAAAAATTTACCAATATTTAGAATATAAAAATGAATCATTAGAAGGAGGAGCATTACTATGGGAAAAATAATTGGTATTGACCTTGGTACGACAAACAGCTGCGTGGCTGTTATGGAAGGCGGTCAGCCGACAGTCATCGCGAACACAGAAGGCGCAAGAACAACACCGTCAGTTGTGGCATTCACAAAGACAGGTGAGCGTCTGGTAGGAGAGCCTGCAAAGCGTCAGGCCGTAACAAACGCAAACAGAACAATCTCTTCGATCAAGAGAGAGATGGGTACAGATTACAAGGTAGACATTGACGGAAAGAAATATTCTCCCCAGGAGATCTCCGCAATGATCCTTCAGAAACTGAAAGCAGATGCAGAAGGACACCTTGGCGAGAAAGTAACAGAGGCTGTTATCACAGTTCCTGCTTACTTCAATGACGCACAGCGCCAGGCGACAAAGGATGCCGGAAAGATCGCGGGCCTTGATGTAAAGCGTATCATCAACGAGCCTACAGCGGCAGCGCTGGCATACGGGCTTGATAATGAAAAAGAGCAGAAGATTATGGTATACGACCTTGGCGGCGGTACATTTGATGTATCTATCATTGAGATCGGCGACGGCGTTATCGAAGTTCTTTCCACAGCCGGAAACAACAGACTGGGCGGTGATGACTTTGACCAGAAGATTACAGACTATATGCTGGCAGACTTCAAGGCAAAAGAGGGCGTAGATCTTTCAAATGACAAGATGGCTCTCCAGAGACTGAAAGAGGCGGCAGAGAAAGCTAAGAAAGAGCTTTCAAGCGCAACCACAACAAATATCAACCTTCCGTTCATCACAGCTACATCTGAGGGACCGAAGCATTTTGATATGAATCTCTCAAGAGCAAAATTTGATGAACTGACAAGAGATCTCGTAGACAAGACAGCAGAACCGGTAAGACGTGCTCTGTCTGATGCGGGAATCACGGCAGCAGATCTGGGCCAGGTACTTCTGGTAGGAGGATCTACACGTATCCCGGCTGTACAGGAAGAGGTTAAGAGACTGACAGGCAAAGAACCGAGCAAATCTCTGAACCCGGATGAGTGTGTTGCTCTCGGAGCTTCTGTACAGGGCGGTAAACTTGCAGGTGATGCAGGCGCAGGCGACATCCTGCTTCTGGATGTTACTCCGCTGTCACTTTCCATTGAGACAATGGGAGGCGTCGCTACAAGACTGATCGAGAGAAATACAACGATCCCGACAAAGAAGAGCCAGATCTTCTCTACAGCCGCTGATAACCAGACAGCTGTTGACATCAATGTAGTACAGGGCGAGAGACAGTTCGCGAAAGATAACAAATCTCTGGGACAGTTCAGACTGGACGGAATCCCGCCGGCTCCGCGCGGAGTACCGCAGATCGAAGTTACATTTGATATTGATGCAAACGGTATTGTAAATGTATCTGCTAAGGATCTGGGAACAGGCAAAGAGCAGCACATTACGATCACGGCAGGCTCCAACATGTCTGATGCGGATATCGACAAAGCAGTCAAAGAGGCAGCCGAGTTTGAAGCTCAGGACAAGAAGCGGAAAGAGGCCATTGATACAAGAAATGAAGCTGACGCAATGGTATTCCAGACAGAGAAAGCCCTCAAAGATGTAGGTGATAAACTGGACGCCAATGATAAGGCAGCAGTTGAAGCAGATATGCAGGCACTTAAGGATGTTCTTGCGAAATCCACACCTGAGAATACAAGTGAGTCCGATGTGGCGGAGATCAAGGCCGCAAAAGAGAAACTGATGGAAAGCGCACAGAAACTGTTCACAAAGATGTATGAGCAGGCAGGCGCTGCAGGCGGTCCGAATCCGGGAGCCGGCGCAGGCCCGAATCCGGGAGCAGGTGCAGGTCCGGCTCCGGACGGTTTCCAGGGTGATGACGTGGTAGATGGTGATTATAAAGAAGTTTAAATCACCGGATCTGAATAGAGCACAGGGAATCTTCCCGTTGTTTCATGATAAGAATAAGAAAAATTCTACGGAACCACTGGGTGGTTTCGTAGATTTTTTCGTGAAAGGTAGAGTATTTCAGTTATGGCAGAGACAAAGAGAGATTATTATGAGGTGCTCGGAGTAAGTAAGGACGCTGATGAAGCGGCGATCAAGAAAGCTTATCGTGCACTTGCGAAAAAATATCATCCCGACATGAATCCGGGAGACAAAGAGGCTGAAAAGAAATTCAAGGAGGCCTCTGAAGCGTATGCCGTCCTGAGTGATGCTGAGAAACGGCGTCAGTACGACCAGTATGGGCATGCGGCATTCGAAGGCGGCGCCGGCGGTGCAGGCGGATTCGGCGGCTTTGATTTCAGCGGTGCCGATTTCAGCGATATATTTGGAGACATATTCGGAGATCTCTTCGGCGGCAGCCGCCGCGGCGGCCGGGCAGGAAACGGACCGATGAAAGGTGCAAACATCAGGAAGAGTATCCGTATTACATTTGAGGAAGCTGTCTTTGGATGTGAGAAGGAGATTGAGCTGATCTTAAAAGATCCGTGCGAAGACTGCCACGGTACAGGAGCAAAGCCGGGCACATCTCCTGAGACCTGCCCGAAATGCGGCGGCAGAGGCCAGGTAGTTTACACATCTCAGTCATTTTTCGGAACTGTTCAGAATGTACAGACCTGTCCTAACTGCGGCGGCTCCGGTAAAGTGATAAAAGAGAAGTGTCCGAAATGTTCCGGTACAGGATATACATCCAGTAAAAAGAGAATTAAAGTTTCCATTCCGGCAGGTATTGACAACGGACAGAGCATCCGGATCCGCGACAAGGGTGAACCCGGAGTAAACGGAGGTCCGAGAGGCGATCTGCTGGTGGAAGTGAATGTATCACATCATCCGATCTTCCAGAGACAGGATGTCCATATTTCATCAACAGTGCCGATTTCATTCGCAGTTGCCGCACTGGGCGGTGATATCCGTATAAAGACTGTGGACGGAGATGTGATCTATACGGTCAAACCTGGAACTAAGACAGACACAAAAGTCCGTCTGAAAGGGAAAGGGGTGCCGTCTCTGCGCAACCCGCAGGTGAGAGGCGATCATTATGTCACGCTTGTTATTCAGACGCCGGAGCGCCTGAGCGCAGAAGCCAAAGAAGCTCTCAGAAAGTTCGATGAGCTGACAGGCAATACCCTGCACCAGAATGACAATCCGGATGAAAACAAAGGAGAAAAGAAGAAAAAGAAAGGCTTCATGGACAAAATGAAAGAGGTCTTTGAAGACTGAGAATTTGAATTTGTGGGTGAAGAAATTTCCGTCGGGAAGGGATGAGGGAGTGCCGGAGGACGCACTTTCGTTCGGACACAGCGCAGCGGTACATAAGAGCGCAAAGGACGCGCTCTAAGTGCCGGCGCTGTTTTACGGTCCTCCATCACCCCCTCATCCCTTACCGACTGCGCTTTCCCCCCACAATTTCAAATTCAAACAAGAAGAAACGAAGACAGAACTTTATCGGCTGACACAAGACTGTGTTCTGCGCTGCTGTTTGAAAGCAGGTGTATTTTCCTGCTTCAAAAGCGGAAACCGGATAAAC
>DXIU01000018.1 GCA_019112765.1 Candidatus Mediterraneibacter norwichensis
TGCTTTTAGCTGATTCCCAGGTTCCGTTATTTTTCTTAACTCATGGAACGGAATCAGAATTCCCTGTCCCCCTCTTCTGAATACGTCCTTCAAACACTTTCTTGTCTTCTGATTTTCTATTTGCTGTCCGGAAGTTCCCTTCGGCAAATCCGAATTCTCAGATAATGATACATACCAGCCCCCCATTGGAATCGTTTACAATCTTCTGCATGGAATCCTGGAGTTTCATCTGGCTCTCACCATTAATCATAGTCAGTTTGTTCCGCATGCCGTCCATAACAAGCTCTTCCACTGACTTTCCGAATATGTTGGTTCCCCACACTCCTTCCGGGCTTTCACTTTCTTTTTTAATGTAGTCTGCCAGATCCTGGGCCTGCTGCTCGCTCCCCACAATCGGGGCGATTTCTGTCTCTATATTCGCCCGTATCATATGAATGGAAGGAGCCTCAGAACGTATTTTCACTCCGAATTTGCTTCCCTGCTTGATGATTACCGGTTCCTCCAGTTTAATGTCTTCTCTGGACGGGCTTACCACCCCGTACCCTTTCATTTTCACATCCGCGAAAGCGTCTTTGATCTGACCGAATTCCTGCTTCATGTCGGAAAGATCTTTCATCGTGCGGATCAGTTCATATTCTCCGCTGATCTGGGTACCCGTAAGCTCGCTCAGTACTTCGTAATAATATTTCTGTTCAAAACTGATCTGGATCTGTACTTTTCCGGTATCCATCTCCACCTTCATGACAGTAATCTGGTCTATGTACGGGCTTTCCGACTCAACGGATCCGGACACAACACTTCGGATATCGCTCATCCCATCCATGATTGTTTTAATATTGGACAGAAGATCCTGCTTTATTCTGTGTTCTCTGGAGAGCATCTCCACCCAACCGGGCACATAGAACTCAACCTCTGTCACAGGAAATTCATAGAGGATCTGGCGCATAATCTCATGGATATCTTCTGTTTTCAGCTGTTCACAGTTAACCGGGACCACCCGCGCCTTATACTTTTCTCCCAGCTCTTCCGCCAGAGTCTGTGCCTCATCCGAATAAGGCTTCTGACAGTTTAAAAGTATCAGAAACGGCTTCCCGATTGACTGAAGTTCTTTTACAGTCTTTTCCTCTGCCGGAATATAACTTTCTCTGGGGAGATCTGTCACGCTTCCGTCCGTTGTAACTACAAATCCGATTGTGGCATGGTCGTGAATCACTTTCTGCGTTCCGATGGCTGCTGCTTTTGTAAATGGAATCTCATACTCAAACCAGGGTGTTTTTACCTGCCGCTCCACATCATTCTCAATATGTCCGGAAGCTCCCTCCACCATATACCCCACACAGTCGATGAGCCGGATTTTTACCTCCACATCGTCTGAAAGCCGTACCGCGGCCGCCTCCTTTGGCACAAACTTGGGCTCTGTAGTCATAATTGTCGTGCCGGAAGCCGACTGAGGCAGTTCATCCTGCGTTCTCTCTCTGGCATGCTCATCCGTCATATTCGGCAGCACCAGAAGATCCATGAACCTTTTAATAAAGGTTGACTTGCCTGTCCGCACCGGACCTACAACACCGATGTAAATCTCGCCGTTTGTCCGGGCTTTCATATCACTGTATACCTGAAATGAATCCATAAAAATACCCCCTTGTTCTGCTGATACCAGTGTATGCAGCCGTAAAAGGGGGTATGACTTTATTCTTATGAATTAAAAATATTCTTTCCGGAAAAATTATTCTTCCCACTGAAGAGCGCGGTTCTCGCTTCTGGATTCCCGCATCATCAGGTCGTCCACTGCCCTGGCCGGAGCCTTGCCTTCGAAGAGGACCTTATTCACTTCTTCTACAATGGGCATGGACACCTGGTATTTTTCTGCCAGTTTTGCTGCTGCTTTTGCCGAGTAGACGCCTTCCACGACCATCTTTACCTCATCCATTGCCTCCTGAACAGACCTGCCCTGGCCAATCAGATAGCCGGCTTTCCTGTTGCGGCTGTGAACGCTGGCACAGGTTACAATCAGATCGCCGATTCCGGTCAGTCCGGTAAAGCTTTCGATCTTACCGCCCATCTTCACGCCCAGTCTTGCGATCTCCGCAATTCCTCTGGTAATCAGGGCAGCTTTCGTATTGTCCCCGTATCCCAGTCCGTCTGCAATACCTGCTGCCAGAGCAATAACATTTTTCAGCGAGCCGCCCAGTTCAATGCCAAGAATATCCGGACTTGTATAAACGCGGAATACTTTGCTGATGAACATGGACTGCAGGTATTCAGCAGTCTTCCTTGTAGTTGCTCCGATCACGCAGGTAGTGGGAAGCCTTCTGCCAACTTCCTCTGCATGGCTTGGTCCGGACAGCACGGCCACGTCTGCCTGAGGTATTTCCTGTCTGATCTGCTGAGACAAGGTCATAAGCGTCGATTCTTCAATTCCTTTTGCCACATCCACAATAATCTGTCCGTCAGCTACACAGGGACTCATTTTTGCCGCTGTTGATCTTGTAAATGGTGACGGAACCGCCAGTACAAGGAAATCTTTTCCTTTTACCGTATCCTCCAGATCTCCTGTAACTATCAGCTGATCCGGCAGCTTTACACCGGGCAGCTTTGTTTCATGTTCCCGTTTTTCATTTAACATTTTGACTTCATTTTCGTCAATGGACCACATTGTCACCTGATGGCCATTGTCACAGAGAAGAACCGACAGCGCAGTTCCCCAGCTTCCTGCTCCCAGTACACCTGCTTTTGCCATAACCCTTTACTCCTTTTTCTTTGCTCCGAATTTATTTTCCGTCCCTTTCAGAAGCCGCCCGAGGTTCGCCCTGTGACGGTACCATGCGAGAGCGGTCAGAAGAAACAGAATTACATAAAGTTCATACCGGAATCCGGCTTCCATATCCAGCCAGCCAAGCTGACCTATAATAATCATTTCGATCAGAAATACCGTATAGGCTGCCAGAGACCCGACAGATATGTATCTTGTTATAAGGACAGGCACAAGGAAACATGCCAGTGTCACCGGAATCATCAGAAGGCTGGACGGCAGATGCCAGAAGCTGTTCACCAGAACCAGGCCGGCCATAACAGCAATCCCCTTTCCTCCCTTGAATCCCATGTAAAACGGGAAGTTGTGTCCCAGGGTAACTCCTGCTCCCGCGTACATGGTGAGAAGCGGACGGCAGTCACTTCCCCGGTACATATAATATACAATCAGGAAAGCTGCCACACATTTCAGCACATCCCCCGCAAATGTCAGGAGACCTGCCTTCCACCCCAGTACTCTCAGCGCATTTGTCGTCCCTGCGTTGCCGCTTCCTTTTTTCCGGATATCCACATGACTCATTTCTCCGATCAGATATCCGGTCTGAAGCAGACCGCATACATATCCAACTGCAAGACAGATTAATCGTTCCATACTTTACCGCTCCTTTTCCTTTCTCTCCCTGATAATGAACCGAAGCGGAGTTCCCCGGAAGCCGAACGCTTCCCGGATTTTATTTTCCAGATATCGTGTATAGGAAAAATGCATCAGTTCCTTATCATTCACAAAAATAACAAATGTCGGAGGCTTCACGGAAACCTGCGTAATATAATACAGTTTCAGCCTCTTTCCCTTGTCCGAAGGGGGCTGCTGCATGGCAACTGCCTCTGTCATAATCTCATTGAGAACTCCTGTGGCAATCCGCATCGTCTGATTTGCGATTACCATATCTATCATATCATACATCCGGTTCAGTCTCTGGCCTGTAACAGCAGATACATACATAATCTCCGCGTACGGCATATAGGAGATTACCTGTCGGATTCTGCTCTCGTATTCCCGCATTGTCCGGTCGTTTTTTTCAATGGCATCCCATTTATTGACTACAATAATAACGCCTTTGCCTCTTTCATGGGCAATTCCTGCAATTTTCGCGTCCTGCTCAGTAACCCCTTCGGCTGCATCGATCACCATAAGCACTACGTCCGCGCGTTCTACCGCCGTCACGGTCCGGATAATACTGTAGCGTTCCAGCTCTTCCTTGATTCTGCTCTTTCTTCGCAGCCCCGCAGTATCAATAAATACATACTCTTTTCCGTCGTGGACAATCACAGTATCAACAGCATCTCTTGTGGTGCCCGCCACATCAGAAACAATCACACGGTTTTCCCCAAGAAGGCGGTTGATAATAGAGGATTTTCCCACGTTCGGCTTTCCTACAATAGCCACTCTGGGACGGTCGTCCTCTTCCTCGCCGGCCTCATGTTCGGGGAAATGCTCCATAACCTGATCCAGCAGGTCGCCGATTCCCAGTCTGGAGGCTGCTGAAACCGGAACCGGATCTCCGATTCCCAGATTATAGAATTCATACACATCCGGCATATATTTCTCAAAATTATCCACTTTATTTACCACAAGGATGACCGGTTTTCCAGATCTTCTGAGCATATCAGCCACTTTGGAATCCGCGTCCACCAGTCCCTGCCTTACATCTGTCAGAAACAGGATTACGTCTGCCGTATCTATGGCAATCTGTGCCTGTTCCCTCATCTGGGAAAGGATCACGTCCCTGCTGTCCGGCTCAATTCCCCCTGTGTCAATCATTGTAAATTCTTTATCCAGCCAGGTTACATCTGCGTAAATTCTGTCTCTTGTAACCCCTGGAGTATCTTTCACGATAGAAATTTTTTCTCCTGCCAGGGCGTTGAACAGAGTGGATTTCCCCACATTCGGACGCCCGACAATCGCAACTACCGGTTTACTCATCTATTATTTCCTTCCTTTATCTTATCATTTAATATCGAATCGACCAGATCCTGTCCGCTTGATTTTACAATATCAACCCGCACTTGTAAAGCTTCGGACAAGTCTTTTACCTTATAGTCATCCAGGAAAATATCTTCATCCGCCTTCATCATACTGCACGGAATCAAAAGCCGGCTGCCCAGGTTTTTCCCTTTCAGCTGAGCGACGATATCCTGTCCTGTAACAAGTCCCGATACAGTAATCCGTTCTCCGAAAAAGTCATTGCGGATCCGGTATACATGAATGCGAAGCTGCGGATACTTCTCTTCCATCCGCCGGGCCATCCGTTCAAGATACGGATAAGCCAGTTTTCCGGTAACGATAGACAGTTCTTCTTTCCGGCTTCCGCCCTCCAGCATCTGATATGCATCTTCAAATTCATTAAGCAGAAGGCGGAGCATTCCCACTCCGTTTTCCAGCTGAAGATATCCGTCATAGCGCTCCTCTTCCGGCACTTCCTGATCTGCCAGAAGATACCATTCATCCCCGGCATGAATAAAATGAAGCCCGTACTCCTGATAGAATTTGTCCTGCCAGCGATGAATCACTTCCAGCACCTTCCCGGCATCTTCTTTTGTAAATGGCTCCAGAGGATACAGTCCTTTTCTGTACTTTGTCAGTCCTACCGGCACAACGGAAACGCTTTTCAGAAGCGGAAGATATCTGCCCAGATCCCGGATACTCCTCTCCAGTTCTTCCCCGTCATTAATGCCTTTGCACAGAACAATCTGCCCGTTCATCTCAATGCCGCCCTGGTACAGAATATCTACTTTTTTCAGCGCGTCCCCTGCAAAACGGTTATGAAGCATTCTGCAGCGCAGTTCCGGATTTGTAGTATGAAAAGAAATGTTGATCGGCTCCAGACGATATCGGACAATCCGCTCCACATCCCTGTCACTCATATTTGTCAGGGTAATATAATTTCCCTGGAGAAAAGACAGCCTGGAATCATCATCTTTAAAATACAGCGTATCCCGCATTCCCGGTGGCATCTGATCAATAAAGCAGAAGATGCATTTATTCCGGCAGGAATGATACTCATCCATCAGGCCCTGATCAAATGTAATTCCCAGTTGTTCATCCGGATCCTTTTCGATTTCCAGTTCCCATTCTTCCCCATTCTGCTTTTCAATCAGAAGCAGCAGTTCTTCCTCTTCCACGTAAAACTGATAATCAAAAATATCTTCTATCTCATGTCCGTCAATTGACAGAAGTCTGTCACCCGGCTCTATTCCCAGCTCCCAGGCAATACTCCCCTCTTCTACAGCCGATATATTGTGTGTATGTTTCTTCATCTATTCAAACGATCTCCTCTTAAATAACCCCTTGCGTTTATCTGATATATCTGTTTTCCTCTGTTTTTTCGGAACAGCCTCCCTGTAAGTATAACATAATTCCCATTTCACGCAAAGGCATGCTTGAATTTCAATATAAAAAATGATATAAAAGATATGTGTTCCTCTGCCGCACATTCGTTTTCGCGCGGAGGACACATCCTGGCCGATCTGTTTTGCTCCGGCCAGGGCAGCATTCAAATCTATATTTTTACAGGAGAAAATCATGTCAAATATCGAACTGCTGGAAAGAACCCTTCCTGTTGCTCCTCTGAAAATCGTGGCAATGGAGAGCTGCCGCGGCCTGGGCCAGAAGGTAAACGATTATATTGTTTCTTTCCGTGAAAACACCATCAACGAAGTTTCCGAATCCTCCCTCTATGTCAACTACAAATCGAATAACTATCTGGTTGACTGCTGCTGCCCCCGTTTCGGAACCGGGGAGGCAAAGGGGATTCTCAGAGAGACCATACGCGGTACGGATCTTTTTATTATGACAGATGTATGCAACTACAGCCTCACCTATACAGTGAGCGGCCATCTGAATCATATGTCTCCGGATGACCATTATCAGGACCTGAAGCGGATTATCTCCGCGGCCACCGGGAAAGCAAAACGTATCAACGTAATCATGCCGTTTCTGTATGAAAGCCGTCAGCACAAACGGACCAGGAGAGAGTCGCTGGACTGCGCGCTGGCTCTGGAAGAGCTGAATGCAATGGGCGTCTCCAATATTATTACATTTGACGCTCACGATCCCCGGGTACAGAATGCGATTCCGCTCAGCGGATTTGACAGTTTCAACCCGCCCTACCAGTTTATGAAAGCGCTCTTTCATGCCGTGCCGGATCTGAAACCGGACAAGGGGCATCTGATGATTGTCAGCCCGGATGAGGGCGCAATGCACCGCGCTGTCTATTTTTCAAATGTACTTGGCGTAGATATGGGAATGTTCTATAAAAGAAGAGATTATTCCAGAGTGGTGAACGGGAAAAATCCAATCGTAGCACATGAATTTCTTGGAGATGATGTATCCGGAATGGATGTAATTATTGTAGACGATATGATTTCTTCCGGAGAAAGTATGCTGGATGTTGCAAAGCAGCTCAAAAGCCGCAACGCAGCCCGGGTATTCGTCTGCACAACTTTCGGTCTGTTTACAGATGGTTTCGCCAAATTTGACGATTATTACAATAAAGGTTATATCGATAAGGTTGTTACGACAAATCTGACATATCTTCCGCCGGAGCTCTATGAGAAACCGTACTTTATCGAAGCGGATATGAGCAAATTTCTGGCAATGATTATCGACTCTTTCAACCATGATATCACCATCGGAGCTGTTATGAATCCTACAGATAAGATTCATATACTGCTGGATAAATATAAAAAACAAAAATCATGACAGCCCGTCAAAACGGGCGGCCTCTTGCCAGAAAAGACAAGGGGCCGCCCGAATCCGGAGCTCCCTTTATTTTTTATCTCAGCCGTCCGCCTTCATACTTCATTTTTGTTTTCAGAAATCTGAGAAGGGCGGCATATCTTTCTTCCAGCGTTTCCGCTCTCTCCGTAAATTCCAGACTCTCCGCAGCGGCCGTCAGAAATCTGCTGTCAATCTGAGTCTGATGTTTCTGCAGAAATTCTGCCCGCGACTCATTGTCATCCAGATCAAGGAACTCAAGAATCAGCTCCGTCGTATTCCCATGGCGCAGCTTTTTCAGGCTGTGTTCGTCTGTCTGATTCCGGCAGAGTTCAAAACGGTATTTCTGATCCGTATGGGGATACTTTCCGGTATCCAGAGGGCTCAGGAAAGATTCCAGAAGACTTACATATACCTGATGTTCCCCCTGAAGCGTCTCAAAAACAACAACATCCTCTCCTGTCTCTGTGCTGACAGCAATATGCAGAATCTTATACTTTTTTCCTTTAAAATGTTTGTAAATATCGCCTGGTTTCGGTATTCGCCTGGACATATGCGGCTCCTTTCTGACAATTCTTTCCAAAGGGGACTGACCCCTTTGGAAAAGGCTCCGTCCCCTTTTAATAAAGTTTTGCGCTGATCAGCTTCGGACGGAATCCTGCCTTTTCCAGTGCATCGAGAATTCTGTTTTTATGCTCTGTGCCAAATGCTTCCATTGTAATACGCAGTTCCACTGCTGCATTTCTGTTCGTGCTGACAAACTGATTGTGTTCCAGCTTGATTACATTGCCCTGCTCATCTGCTATGGTTTTCGCGACCTGCACCAGCTCACCGGGTTTATCCGGCAGAAGCACAGAGACAGAGAAGATTCTGTCTCTCTGAATCAGACCGTGCTGAACAATAGAAGACATGGTAATCACATCCATATTTCCGCCGCTCAGAATACACACGACTTTTTTGCCTCTGCAGTCCAGCTGCTTCAGCGCGGCTACAGAAAGAAGTCCGGAGTTTTCTACTATCATTTTATGATTTTCTACCATGTCCAGAAAAGCTCCGATCAGCTCATCATCTTCTACCAGAAGCATTTCATCCACATTTTCCCGGACATAGGGAAGGATCTTGTCGCCGACCGCCTTCACAGCTGTACCGTCGGCTATGGTATTGGCGGAATCCAGTTCCACTACCTCTCCCGCCTGGAGAGCCGCTGTCATACTGGCTGCTTCCGCCGGCTCCACACCAATGATTCTGATCTTGGGATTAAGCATCTTTGCCAGAGTGGAGACTCCGGCAATCAGCCCGCCGCCCCCAACCGGGACAAGAATATAGTCCACTGTCGGGAGCTCCTGCACGATCTCCATCGCAATGGTTCCCTGTCCTGCTGATACATCCAGATCATTGAAGGGATGAACAAACGTATAACCATTTTCCTCTGCCAGTTTACATGCATAATCATATGCATCATCGTACACATCCCCGTAAAGGACCACATCCGCTCCATAGCTTTTTGTCCGGTTCACTTTAATCAGAGGAGTAACTGTAGGCATAACAATTGTCGCCTTGCAGCCGAATTTTTTCGCCGCAAACGCCACGCCCTGTGCATGATTTCCTGCAGATGCCGTAATCAGCCCTCTTTCTCTTTCCTCATCCGTAAGCGTGCTGATTTTATAATATGCGCCCCTGATCTTATAAGCGCCTGTATGCTGCATATTTTCAGGCTTCAGATACACTTTTCCTCCGCACTGTTCACTCAGATAATCACTGTAAACAAGCTTTGTAGGATTGGTCACCCTTTTGACAAGTTCGCTTGCCTCTTCAAATTTTTCCAATGTCAACATTTTCTATCCTTCTTTCTGTTTCTAGAATAACTGCTGTAAAACTATTTCTCCGGAAGATTTATTCCTCCTCTTTATAAAACAGAGCGTTAACAAATTCTTCCGAATCGAATTTCTGAAGGTCATCAATCGACTCACCAACACCGATATATTTGACAGGAATACCAAGCTCAGCCTGTATGGCAACTGCAATTCCTCCCTTGGCCGTTCCATCCATCTTTGTCAGAATCACGCCGGTTATCTCTGCTACCTCGTTAAACTCCCGGGCCTGCGCAAGGGCATTCTGTCCTGTTGTGGCGTCCAGTACAACGAGCGTTTCCCGGAATGCTTCCGGATACTCCCGGTCAATCACCCGGTTGATTTTTTTCAGCTCTTCCATCAGATTCTTTTTATTGTGAAGTCTTCCCGCAGTATCACACAAAAGGACATCTGCCTTTCTTGCCCTGGCCGCTGCCACCGCGTCATAGACGACAGAGGCGGGATCTGCTCCTTCCTGTCCGCCGATCATATCGACCCCGGCACGGACCGCCCACTCTTTGAGTTGTTCTCCCGCTGCCGCTCGGAACGTGTCGGCGGCTGCCAGCACAACTTTTTTGTTCTGCTGTTTCAGCTTTCCTGCCAGTTTTCCAATAGTCGTGGTTTTTCCCACTCCATTTACCCCGATCACAAATACAACAGAAGTGCGGTTTTCAAATTCATAGGCAGTCTCTCCCACATCCATCTGCTCTTTGATACTGTCAATCAGGAGCTGTCTGCACTCAATCGGCTCCCGGATATGTTTTTCCTTTACCTTCTGTTTCAGGTCGTCCAGGATTTCCATTGTGGCATGTACACCCAGATCTCCCATAATGAGAAGCTCTTCCAGCTCCTCATAAAAATCATCGTCTATTTTTGAAAATCCATGAAAGATACTGTCCATTCCGGAAACAATATTATCTCTTGTCTTTGTCAGGCCGGAGACAAGCCGCCTGAAAAACCCTTTTTTTTCTTCCATTTCAGCATTTCCGCCTTTCCTTACTATTCTCCGTCTATTTGTCCAGCTCGTCCTCCAGAAGATCCACTGACACCAGAGTTGACACGCCTTTTTCCTGCATCGTAATCCCGTACAGCCGGTCTGCAGAAGACATAGTACCTCTTCTGTGCGTAATCACAATAAACTGGGTATTTTTCGTCAGCTTATGAAGATACTGGGCAAACCGGATTACATTATTGTCATCCAGCGCCGCCTCGATCTCGTCCAGAAGGCAGAACGGCGATGGCTTCAGATTCTGGATTGCAAAAAGCAGGGAAATCGCAGTAAGCGCTTTCTCCCCTCCTGAAAGCTGCATCATGTTCTGAAGTTTTTTGCCCGGCGGCTGTGCGATAATCCGGATGCCCGCCTCCAGAATATCCTCATCCTCCATCAGCTCAAGAGTGCCTTTTCCGCCGCCGAAGAGCTGCCGGAATACCGTGTTGAATTCTGAAGAAATCTTTGCGAACTGTTCTGCGAACTGTTTCCGCATAGCGGTATCCAGTTCATCGATAATCTGCATCAGAGATGCCTCTGCTTCTACCAGGTCATCATGCTGTCCCTTAAGAAAAGTATACCGCTCTGAAACATTTTTATAATCCTCTATGGCATTGACATTTACTGTGCCGAGTTTACGGATCTCGCCTTTCAATGCCTGAATCTGCTTTTTCATAAATGACAGATCTGTCAGATTAGCGTCCCTGAGTTCCAGGGCTCTGTTATATGTGAGCTCATATTCTTCCCACATATAATTGATCTGTTTTTCTGAAGCTTCCTCGAAAGATTCTTTCTGACTGTTCAGTCGGAAGCACTCTTTGTCAAGAGATGAAATATGCTTCGACAGATCTTCTCTCAGACGGAGGAAATCTTTGTGCTTCTGGTTCAGTTCCTCCCTCTTTTCTGTCTGGGTCCGGATCTCTTTATTGATCTCCTCAAAAAGATCAGAGGAATTGTCAATTGTTTTCTTAAGCTCCCGGATCTTTTCTTCCTTTTCTTTGATCTCATCAGAAACAGTGCCTTTATTTGCGTCAAGTTCGGCAATTTCCTGCTCGAATTTTGCCGTTTCTTCTTCTATACGTGCAATGTTTTCCTGAATAAATGAATTCTGCTGTTCCAGACTGGCCAGAGACAGGTGTACTTCCTCCGACTGCTTCATCTGGACAGCTTCGCTTTCTCTTTCACTCTCAAGCAGTTTCTGCAGGGATTCAATTTTTTCGTTCCACTCTTTTTCCAGATTCTGAGAAGTTTCCAGCTCCATCTGAATAGAATCTTCATTGTCAGTGATTTCACCGAGCTGCGCATCCAGATCCGCCTGTTCTCCGGCATATGCATCCAGCCGCTGTTTTGCTTCCAGCTGCCGCAGCCGGGCCTGTTCCAGGTTCATTCGTGCTGTATTTTCCACGACAGAAGCTTTTGTGAGGCTCTGCTGAATTTCATCAATTTCTGTATAGCAGGCAGCACGCCGGCTCTTCACTTCATTGACCTGCTGTTCCATTCCATCCATATCTGCCTTCAGCATGGAAACAGTTTTTTCAAATTCCTCAATCTCTCTTCGTCTGCTGAGCAGATTGCTGGAATTTTTAAAAGCACCGCCGGTCATGGATCCGCCCGGATTAATCAGTTCTCCCTCCAGCGTAACCAGTCTGAGCGTCTGTCTGTATTTTCTGGCAATGGCAATCCCGTGATCAATATGATCCACCACAATGGTCCGCCCAAGAAGCTGTCCTGCAAGACCCTCAAACCGGTTTTCAACATGAACCAGTGTACTTGCCAGACCGATCACTCCCGGCTCCTGCAGGGCCTCCGGATTCCGGATACCTCCGCCTCCGTGCATACTGGTAAGGGGGAGGAAGGTAGCCCGTCCGAATTTATTTTTCTTAAGGAAGGAGATCATCCGTTTTGCGGTTTCCTCATTATCTGTAACAATATTCTGAATATTTCCGCCAAGAGCAGTTTCTATGGCAATCTCATATTCTTTATCAACCTTTATAATATCGGCGACTACGCCGATCAGACCTTTTTCCCGGTCTTTATTGGCCATGACTTTCCGGATACTGTTTCCATAACCGTCATAGCGCTCAGTAATATTCTTTAAGGATTCCAGGCGGGAAGACTCTCTGTGATATGCAGTCTGTCCGATCCGCAGCTTTTCCTGCTTTTCGGAAAGATCTTTCTGAAGTCTGCTGATCTCCTGCTCATTTTCCGCGATTCCGGAATTATATGCCGCAATTTCCTTGCGTACAGTCTCCAGCTGTTCTTCATATTCTTTCAGCTTCTGTCCCTGTTTTCTGCCTTCTTCGGCAAGCTTCTGTATGGTTTCCGCAAGAACGGCCTTCCTTGAAGCAATCTGTTCTTTTGTCGTATCGTAATGCTGGATTTTCGCCTTTGTAGACGCCCGATTCTCCAGAAGCTCCATGATCTCCTGCTTCCCGCGTTCAATGTCTGCGGTATGCTCCGCAATTCTTGTCTGAACCTCAATCAGCTGCTCTCTGGCTGTCCGGTCTTCCCCGGAAACCCGAATCAGTTTTTCCCGCAGAGCTTCCTGTTCCTTTTCCAGAGAAGCTTTCTGCTCCTGCCGCGTTTCAATTTCAACACGCACTGTATTCACACGATTATCATAGTGTTCGTCATTCATACGGGCCGTATTGATCTGTTCCTTCAGAACATTGATCTGTCCTTCCAGCTGCTGTTTCAGAAGATTGGTCTCATTGAGCTGATTTCTGGCGGTTTCGATTGCAAGATCAATGCCGTCGATTTCTTCCTCAATGGCATCATACTCCGCCTTCATCTTCTCATAACGTCCGTTCGCCTCTTCCATTTCTTCGGAAGCCGCGTCATATTTTTCCTGCGCATCCCGGATTCTTTCTTTTAAACGTTCCTCTTCCAGAAGGAACATATTGATATCGTATTTCTTCAGTTCTTCCTTTTTCTTCAGATACTCCCTGGCTGTCTCGGACTGTTTTTCCAGGGGACCCAGCTGTTTTTCCAGCTCTTTTAATATATCGTCCACGCGGGTCAGATTCATCCGCTCTTCTTCCAGCTTTTTCAGAGATACATTTTTTCTTCGTTTGAACTTTACAATTCCGGCCGCCTCATCAAAAAGCTCTCTTCTTTCTTCCGGCTTTCCACTCAGGATTTTATCAATCTGGCCCTGTCCGATAATCGAATATCCTTCTTTGCCGATTCCGGTATCATAGAACATTTCATTAATATCCTTCAGACGGCACTGGGTGCCGTTAATCAGGTATTCACTTTCTCCCGAACGGTAAAGTTTCCGGGTAACAGTAACTTCCCCATACTCCACAGGGAGCTGGTGATCTGAATTATCCAGTGTAATTGCCACGGAAGCATAACTCAGAGGCTTTCTGTTTTCCGTACCCGAAAAAATCACGTCCTGCATGCTGCCTCCGCGAAGCTGTTTTACACGCTGTTCGCCAAGAACCCATCTCACCGCGTCTGCCACGTTGCTCTTGCCGCTGCCGTTTGGTCCGACAATTCCGGTAATGCCATTATGAAAGTCAAATTTTATTCTGTTGGCAAAGGATTTAAATCCCTGCACTTCAATGCTCTTTAAATACATATAACCCCTTTATCTCTGCCTGCGCAGCCGCAGAATTGCCTTATAGGCCGCCTGCTGCTCTGCCGCCTTTTTCGTATGTCCCTTTCCGGAACCATAGACAGTATCACCGATTCTGACTTCCACACAGAAAGACTTGTCGTGATCCGGCCCTTCTTCTCCCGTAAGTCTGTAGGAAATCCCGCCTTTTCCATCTGCCTGTACGATTTCCTGCAGGATAGTTTTACTATCATAAAAGAGCTGTTTGTTCTCCAGATCTGTCAGTACAAACTGATGGATAAACTCTTTTGCATTAGTAAAACCACCATCCAGATACACAGCGCCGATCAGTGCTTCCAGCGCATCGGATGTAACAGAATCCCTGTGTCGTCCTCCTGTGGATTCCTCTCCTTTTCCAAGATAGAGATAGCTGCCCAGCCCGATATCCCGCGCGCACATGGCAAGAGACGGTTCACATACCATGCTGGCTCTCAGTTTTGTAAGTTTTCCTTCCGGCATTTTCGGAGATCTGCGAAACAGGAATTCACTGGATACCAGTTCCAGGACCGCATCTCCGAGAAACTCCAGCCGCTCATTGCAGCGGTGCTTCGGAATATGCTGCTCATTTGTATAAGAACTGTGCATCAAGGCTGTCTTTAAAAGCTCAGGATCCTGGAATGTATATCCGATCTTTTTTTCCAGTTCTTTTAATCTGTTGTCCATAATATACCTCTGTTATGAAAACGAAAAAGCCCACAGGGGCTTTTTCGTTTTTATTTTTCTATTCCACTGCTTTCTTGATCTGATCAACCGCATCCTGAACCGTTACGATTTTTTCAGCCTCATCATTGTCGATTTCAATATCGAACTCTTCCTCAATTCCCATGATAATCTGGAAAATGTCAAGGGAATCCGCTCCCAGATCATCTACAAATGTGGTTTCCGGTTTAATCTCATCTTTCTGGACGTTCAGCACATCCGCGATAATGTCCTGCAGTTTTTCAAATTCCATAATTCAATCCTCCTACTTTACTCCAAATTTTCCTGCGTCTCCTGCTGTATTGCTGCTTTTATTTTCTCATTGATCTTCTGTTCTCTGAACGTGACGCATTGGATAATAGAATTACATATTTCCCTGGATGTAGAACTTCCATGGGTCTTTACGACCAGTCCATTCAGTCCAAGAAGCGGTGCCCCGCCATGTTCGCTGAGATCGAAATCTTTCAGCGTCTCCTTCAGTGCCGGCTTTACAAGCAGCGCTCCGATCTTGCTCCTGAGAGAGGACATCATGCCGCCCTTGATCTTGCTGATCAGGGCTCCTCCCACTCCTTCATAAAGCTTAAGAATCACATTGCCGACAAAAGCCTCGCATACGATCACATCAGCTGCTCCATAAGGAATGTCCCTTGCCTCAACACTTCCGATAAAGTTAATGTCATCACATGCCTTCAGAAGAGGAAATGTTTCCTTTACAAGCGCATTTCCTTTCTCTTCTTCTGCTCCAATGTTTACAATACCTACCGTCGGATTTTTAACTCCCATAACACTTTCCATATAAATGGAACCCATCTTGGCAAACTGCACCAGATGAGATGGTCTTGCATCCACATTGGCTCCGCAGTCAATCAGAAGAGATGCCCCTTTCACTGTGGGAAAAAGCGGTGCCAGGGGAGGTCTCTCCACGCCTTTTATCCTTCCTACAAGAACCTGACCGCCCACAAGGACTGCTCCGGTGCTTCCTGCTGATACAAACGCGTCCGCCTCTCCCTTTTTTACCATTTTCATAGCAACCACAATGGAAGAATCTTTCTTGCCTCTGATCGCTTTTACAGGCGGCTCCGCCGTCTCAATCACTTCCGAAGCATTTACAATTTCAATCTGCTCCGCAGGATACGTATAGCCGGACAGCTCCTTTTTCAGGACTTCCTCCTTTCCGGTCAGCAGTATCTTGATATCGTTTCTCTTCTGAACCGCTTCCACCGCGCCTTTTACAATCTCTCCGGGCGCATTGTCTCCGCCCATTGCATCAAGCGCAATCCTTGTAATATCAGACATTTTCCTTCCTCCTAACACTACTGAAATTATTCTACTGGAAAACATTATAAAAATCAAGTATAAGTATTTCTTTCACTGAACATAAAAGGGGCACAGAACACACTGTTCTGTACCCCTGCTTTTATGTCTGAATTAATCAACAGAAATGATTTCGCGCTTATTGTAAGATCCGCACGCCTTGCATACACGGTGAGGCATCATAAGCTCGCCGCACTTGCTGCATTTTACAAGGTTCGGAGCGCTCATCTTCCAGTTGGCTCTTCTTTTATCTCTTCTTGCCTTTGAAGATTTATTCTTTGGACAGATTGACATAGGTTACACCTCCTTAAAATTCTTAAATAAGTCACGGACTACTGACATTCTAGGATCAAGTCCCGGATCTTCACAGTCACAGGACCCCGTATTCAAGTTCTGGCCGCACACACTGCACAGACCTTTGCAGTCTTCTCTGCAGAGCACCTTTTCCGGCCATCCCGACAGAACTTCGCCGAAAAGAAGTCTGTCCACGTCAAGATGATATCCGTCAATAAAGTTTGATTCATCCAGTTCCTCTGTCAGTTCTGCATCGGAGAGACCTAAGTCAACATGTTTTGTACTGTTTATCACAAACTCATGCCTGACTTCCTCCAGGCACCTGTCGCAGGGAATCGCAACGGAAAATACTGTATCTGTGTAGATCATAAGTTCTTTCCCTTTTACAAACTCCACACGCACATGAACCGGTTCCCTGCGGACAACCGGATAATTACCGGACCTGATCCGGATTTCATCCAGTGTACATTCCACTGTCTCTTCAACCGTCCTATGCTGGTCTGACATAACGTCTGATAGGTTAATTAACATAATAGATTACTCCTATTCACACCTAGACTATTATATCATGTAAATCATGTTTGTCAACCAGAAAAAATAATTATTTTTGTTCTCCCGGACTGTCGGAAAACAGACGGAATATAAAACAAAAGAACGTTGCCGTCCCTGGCAAAACGCTCTTCTGTTTTCTTCGCTTTTCTGTTTTCGAATACTGTTATAATGCTATTTTACAAGCGCCAGTGTCTCTCTTGCAATTGCCAGCTCTTCGTTGGTAGGAATTACAAATACTCTTACCTTTGACCCCGGTTTTGTAAGCTCTTCCTGTCTTCCTCTGAGGCCGTCATTCTTCTCTTTATCAAAGTCAACACCGAGATAGCCCAGGTAGCTGCACACCTGTTCTCTTACATAGTCATCATTCTCTCCGATGCCTGCAGTAAATACGATATCATCCACGCCGTTCATTGCCGCCGCATAGGAACCTACATATTTGGCTACACGGTATGAGAACACATCCATCGCAATCTTTGCTTTTTTATCCCCTGCGTTCATGGCGTCTGTCAGATCACGGAAGTCGCTGGACAGCTCACCGGAAAGTCCGAATACACCGGATTTCTTATTAAGAACATTCATGACACCTGCAATGTCCAGTCCTTCTTTCTCTGCGATAAATTCCATGATAGCCGGATCAATATCTCCGGAACGGGTTCCCATTACAAGTCCTTCCAGCGGAGTCAGACCCATGGAAGTATCAACGGATTTTCCTCCCAGAACAGCAGATACACTGGAGCCGTTTCCAAGGTGGCATACGATTGTCTTCAGCTCCTCGAGCGGTTTTCCCATTACTTCCGCCGCTTTTTTGGACACGAAACTGTGGCTTGTTCCGTGGAATCCGTAGCGTCTTACTTTGTATTTCTCATAATATTCATAAGGAAGTCCGTACATATATGCCTTCTCCGGCATTGTCTGGTGGAAAGCTGTGTCAAACACTGCAACCATAGGTGTTCCCGGCATCAGTTTCTCGCATGCGTCGATTCCGATCAGGTTTGCCGGATTGTGGAGCGGTGCAAGTTCATTGCACTCTTCAATCGCTTTTTTCACTTCCTCATCGATTACAACAGATGAAGCGAACTTTTCTCCGCCGTGCACAACTCTGTGTCCGACTGCGCCGATCTCATCCAGGCTTCCTACAACGCCGGTATCCGGATTGGTCAGTGCCTCGATTACAAACTGAATTGCCTCTGTATGTGTCGGCATGGGCTTGTCTGATTTTTCTTTTTCTCCGCCTTCCGGCTGATACGTAAGACGTCCGTCAATACCGATTCTCTCGCAGATTCCCTTTGCAAGGACTTCCTCGGACTCTGCGTTGATCAGCTGGAACTTAAGTGAAGAACTTCCACAGTTAATTACTAATACATTCATTTTCTTTCCTCCTGAAACCTATTCCTCTTTAATTTTTCCGGCCGGCCAGCCGTTCGCCGACCATTTTCGCTTCTTTTACTGAGCCTGTGCCTGTACACACGTAATTGCCACAACTCCTACAATATCTTCTGCGCTGCATCCGCGGGACAGATCATTGACCGGTGCTGCGATTCCCTGTGTAAGCGGTCCGTAAGCTTCTGCCTTTCCAAGGCGCTGTACCAGCTTGTATCCGATATTTCCTGCATCAAGATCAGGGAAGATCAGAACATTTGCATGTCCGGCAACTTCGCTTCCCGGAGCTTTGGATGCTCCTACTTCCGGTACGATAGCCGCATCAAGCTGAAGCTCTCCGTCCAGCTTCAGATCCGGCGCGAATTCATGTGCCAGTTTTGTAGCTTCTACAACCTTATCCACATCCGGATGTTTCGCGCTTCCCTTTGTAGAGTGGGAAAGCATTGCCACAACCGGTTCTTTTCCAGTCAGTGTACGGAACGACTCTGCGGAAGAAAGAGCTATGTAAGCCAGTTTCTCCGGATCCGGATTCTGCTCCAGACCGGCATCACCAAAGATAAATGTGCCGTTCGCTCCCATATCGCAGTCCGGAACTACCATCAGGAAGAATGCAGATACAAGTTTTGTACCCGGTTTTGTCTTCAGGATCTGCAGACACGGACGAAGTGTGTCCGCTGTAGAATGGCACGCGCCTGATACCATACCGTCAGCATCGCCCATCTTCACCATCATTACGCCATAGTACAGGTAATTGTTCAGAAGAAGTTCCCTTGCCTGCTCTTCTGTCATTCCTTTTTTCTGTCTCAGCTCAACAAGCTTCGCAATATAACCCTCTGTCTTTTCACTTGTTGCCGGATCTATGAAAGAAGCTCCGGAAATGTCATATGATCCTTTGTTTTTCTCAATCTGCTCCTTGCTGCCGACAAGAATCAGATCTGCAATTCCCTCTTTCAGGACTGCCTCTGCAGCCTTATAAGTTCTTTCGTCCTCTGTCTCAGGAAGAACAATTGTTTTTTTATCAGCTTTTGCTCTTGCCTTGATTTCATCAATAAATCCCATGATTGTAAATGCCACCTTTCCTATTTTCTCACCTGTGTTTTATTATAACGCAAAGGTTTTTTGTATACAAGAGAATTTCATGTGCAATTTTAAAAACAATCAGCCCGTTTTACAGCGACGGATAGAATGCTGTAACAATATTAAAATACACCAGAATTGTACATGTATCCAGAATCGTCGTAATCAGCGGAGCCGCCATAATCGCCGGATCCAGGCCCAGCTTTTTGGCCGTCAGCGGCAGGATACACCCAATGCATTTTGCCATAAGCACAACGCCGATCATAGTCAGCCCCAGCGCAAGGGCGAGCTTGATATCATGCCCGTACATGATATAGATCCGGATTCCGTTTACAGTGGAGAGGAGCAGACCGACAACAACCGCAATTCTTGCCTCTTTAAATATTACTTTTAAAATATCCCGGAACTCAATCTCACCCACAGCAAGCCCGCGGATAATCAGAGTAGAACTCTGAGACCCGCAGTTTCCGCCGGTTCCCATCAGCATAGGGATGAAAGTAATCAGCACAGGCATGGCAGCCATGGCATTTTCGTAATATCCCAGAATCTGTCCCGTTACAGCAGCGGAAAGCATCATGATCAGCAGCCAGGGTGTTCTGCTCTTTGCATGCTGAAATACGGAGGTTCCGAAATAAGAGTCCTCGCTTGGGCTGACACCGGCCATGATGCTGATATCTTCTGTTGTCTCATCCTGCAGGACAAGCATAGCATCGTCTACTGTTACAATTCCCACCAGGCAGTCCTCATGATCAATAATGGGGATCGCAACAAGGCCGTATTTGTTGATCATATTCGCCACATACTCCTGATCATCCAGAGTCCGCGCATAAAGCACATTCTCATCCATAATCTCTTCAATCAGTCTGGATTCTCCTGCTGTGAGAAGATCCTTCACATCCACAATACCGATCAGTTTTTTCTTTTCTGTCACGTAACAGGTATAGATCGTCTCCTTATTGATACCTACCTGCCGGATTTTCAGAATCGCGTCCGCCACAGTCATCTCTCTGCGCAGGCTGATGTACTCTACATTCATAATGCTGCCCGCACTGTCTTCCGGATACTGCAGAAGCGCATTGATCTTCTGTCTCGTTTCCTCATCAGTCGCCATCAGCAGACGGTCTACCACATTAGCAGGCATCTCTTCCAGGACGTCAACCGTGTCGTCTACATACATCTCGTCCATGACTTCTTCCAGTTCTGAATCGGTCAGGGCATTAATCAGGTCCTCCCTCATATCACTGTTCATATCTGTGAAAACCTCTGCCGCTTCCTCTTTGGCAAGAAGACGGAATACGAGAGTTCTCTGTTTTTTATCCAGTTCTTCCAGAACATCCACAATATCGACAGGATGCATGGTCTCCAGTTCATCCTTCAACTGTTTGAATTTGTGCGCTTCCAGCAGTTCTGTCATCTGATCCACATCTGGTTTTCTGTTCTGTTCCATGGGCTGCCCCCTCTTTATCCGGTCTTTTTTTCACCTGTTAGAATTCGTCTTTTTATAGTATAATATGGTAGAAAATGATATACAAGGAGATTCTTATGAAAATTGTCGGACTGATCACAGAATATAATCCATTTCACAACGGTCATCTTTACCACATCGAAGAGTCAAAAAGGCTCACCGGAGCTGATATGGCTGTTGTAGTCATGAGTGGAGACTATGTCCAGCGCGGCACTCCGGCCATTATGCCAAAACGTCTCCGTGCCGAGATGGCTCTGAAGTGCGGAGCCGCCGCCGTCTTTGAGCTTCCGGTCTGCTATGCTGCCGGAAGCGCAGAATATTTCGCGCTGGGAGCAGTTTCCCTTCTGCAGAAACTGGGAATTGTTGATTTTCTCTGCTTCGGAAGTGAATGCAACAATCTGCAGGCTCTTCAGCAGGCAGCGGATATTCTCCTGGAAGAGCCGGCAGAATATCAGACTGTTTTAAAGCATCATCTCCGGGAAGGGAAATCATTTCCATCCGCACGCCAGGAAGCTCTCGCTGAATATACGGAAAGTGAAGGGATTTCATTCCTGCTCAATGATCCGAACAATATTCTCGGCATTGAGTACCTGAAGGCACTGAAAAAACTGAACTGTTCCATTACACCTTTTACAATACAAAGGCGCGGCGCCCACTATCATGACCGTCAGATAAACCATGACTACAGTTCCGCCTCAGCCATCCGGTCTCTTCTGGCTTATTCCGGTTCTTCCCTCCGGACAGAGCGAAGCGGAGGGACATTTGAAAACACGCCTTTTTCCAGCATACTTGGGGAGCTGGAAGATCAGGTGCCTGCCTGCTGCCTGGAACTCCTGAAAGACTTCCACCGTGTCCAGTACCCGGTCTATCAGAACGACTTTTCACTCATTCTGAAATACAAACTGCTGAACAAGACTCCGGAAATGCTTTTAAAATATATGGATGTCTCACTGGAACTGGCAAACAGAATCTGGGGACAGCTGAATAATTTTTTCAATTATAAACAGTTCTGCGAACTCCTCAAGACAAAAGAGATAACACAGACCCGCATCAACCGGGCGCTTCTTCATATTATGCTTGGAATAAAGAAAAAAAATGTACAGGAATACACCGAAAACGGATGCCACTTCTACGCACGGCTTCTTGGAGTCCGGAAAGACAGCGAAAAGATTCTGTCTGCCGCAGCAAAAAAAGGAGAACTGCCGCTCCTCGCACAGCTCTCCCAGGCGCAGGATCTCTCCCCACTGGGGCAGAGAATGCTCCGTCACGATATGCTCGCCTCAAACCTCTATGCTTCCGTCGTAACGGATAAGTTCAAAACTGCCTTCTGCAATGAATACAGCCAGCCGGTCATAAAAGTCTGACAGCCATCCTGCCTGCATTTGTATTTCTGCAGGCAGGATGGCTGATTATCTTATTTTTCCTGTTCTGTTTATACACGTTTCATACAGGTTACCGCCATAGAACCGGGGCCGATATGACAGGCCACGCTCAGAGACAGCGGGCCTTCTATAATATCATATCCCGGGAACCGTTCCATGATCTCCTGTTTCCACTCCTGTGCCGCCTCCCTGCTGCAGGTATAGGCCATCCCAAGCACCATGTCGTCCTTTACCCCGGCAAAACGGGTGTCCAGATCTTTTTCAATCGCATTCAGCATATTTTTTTTCGCTGATTTCCAGCCTCTTGCCTTTGCGAAGGCGTCCAGCTTCTCTCCCTGAATCTGAAGTACAGGTTTCAGATTCAGGACCGTACCGATGGCAGCGGCAGCCGGTGTTATTCTTCCGCCTTTTTTCAGATACTTCAGGGTGTCAACAGTAATATAAATACTGGCCTGCATTTTCTCCCGCTCAAGAATTTCTCTGATCTGAGCGGCAGACATTCCCTCGTCTCTCAGTTTCATCGCGTCATATACGGACTGCGCCTGTGTGACAGATATCCGCTGATTATCCACAACCTGTACCCGGCCTTTATACTCATTCGCAATGGATATCGCAGTAAAACAGGTGGTGCTCAGTCCGCTGGACATAGGAATACAGACAATCTCATCATATTCTTTGAGCACCTTCTCCCACAGCTCCATTACATCTCCCGGCGACGGCTGGGATGTGGAAATATCCGAGTCCCCTCCCAGCTTTTCGTAAAACTGCTCCTGGGTCAGCGTAATATCCTCCAGAAACATTTTCCCGTCTATAAAAAACGGCATAGGGAGAACAAAGATCCCCAGCTCTTTTCCCTGTTTTTGTGTAATTCCACTGTTGCTGTCCGTTACAATCGCCACTTTTGCCATAACCATTTTCTCCTGTCAGTTCTTGAAACTATGAATGGGTGCAGGTATCCTGCCCTTTCTGCTGATAAATGTCTCGCATCCGAATTCATTGACCGGCATGATCGGTGCATATCCCAGGAGGCCGCCAAACTCTGCCGTCTCTCCCACATCCTTCCCGATCACAGGAATCAGCCGGACAGCCGTCGTCTTCTGATTTACCATACCAATGGCCATCTCGTCCGCGATAATACCCGCCAGAGTGCTGGGAGATGTTTTTCCCGGCACAGCAATCATATCAAGGCCTACCGAGCAGACACAGGTCATAGCCTCCAGCTTTTCCAGGGTCAGCGCTCCCGCGTTAACCGCGTCAATCATTCCCTGATCTTCACTGACCGGAATAAATGCGCCGCTTAATCCGCCCACGTAGGAGGATGCCATAACGCCTCCCTTTTTCACCTGATCATTGAGCAGAGCCAGCGCTGCAGTTGTGCCGGGCGCGCCGACGCTCTCCAGACCGATTTCTTCCAGAATCTCTGCCACGCTGTCTCCTACAGACGGAGTCGGTGCAAGGGAAAGATCTACAATTCCGAAGGGAACGCCCAGGCGCCGGGAAGCTTCTCCGGCCACAAGCTGCCCCACACGGGTCACTTTGAACGCGGTCTTCTTAATCGTCTCGCAGAGTTCCTCAAATCCCTTTCCACGTACTTTTTCCAGGGCCTTCTTCACGACTCCGGGGCCGCTTACGCCTACATTAATAACCGCATCCGCTTCCGTAACTCCCAGGAAGGCGCCTGCCATAAAAGGATTGTCGTCCGGCGCGTTGCAGAACACAACCAGTTTTGCGCATCCAAGCGAATCCTGTTCTTTTGTAGCCTCAGCCGTGGCCTTTACAATTTCTCCGCACAGTCTGACCGCGTCCATATTAATCCCGGTCTTTGTGGAACCCACATTTACAGAGCTGCAGATGCGCTCTGTCTGTGAAAGTGCCTGCGGAATCGAACGGATCAGATTCTCATCGCTTCTGGTCATTGCCTTTGATACCAGCGCGGAATATCCACCGATGAAATTCACTCCCACTTCCTTAGCTGCACGATCCAGTGTCTTTGCGATCTCCACAAAATCTTCCGGATTTTTACAGGCAGATGCTCCGACAATAGCAATCGGGGTCACAGAAATTCTTTTATTTACAATGGGAATTCCGAATTCCTTTTCAATCTCCCGGCCTGTCTCCACAAGATTTCTGGCGGTTGCTGTAATCTTTTCATATATTCTGCGGTTCAGTTCTCCCAGGTCAGAGTCAATGCAGTCCAGCAGACTGATGCCGAGAGTGATGGTCCGCACGTCAAGATTTTCATGTTCGATCATCTTGTTTGTCTCTGACACTTCATACATGTTTATCATAGTTTTCTCCTCGCAATTCTCTTTTATAATCCAGATCTGCAGATCTGCTGCAGAATAACTGAACTTTTAATTATAATCTGTGCATTTTTTCAAAAATTTCTTCTCTCTGGCAGCGGATATTTACACCGATCTCACGTCCCAGTGCTTCCATCTCATCACACACAGCCGTAAAATCTTTCTTCAGATCTGTCACATCTACAATCATCATCATATTGAAATATCCCTGAATAATTGTCTGAGAAATATCGAGGATATTGATCTCATTTTCAGCAAGGTATGTACATACTTTTGCGATAATTCCGACGGTATCTTTTCCCAGTACTGTCACAATACATTTCTTCATGGTCTTTTCCTCCTAAACCGCATACTTTTTTTGCTTTCTATACCATTATAATATCTGAAACACTGTCTCTCGCAGCGACAAACATATCCAGATCTTCCCCTTTATAATCATTGTCTCCCAGCGTAACCTCCAGCTTCACTGTCTCATAGGCCAGCCGGGCATAATTATTTTCTTTGCTTAAGTGCCCAAGTATAATGTGCTTCAGATTATCATGTAGTATATCACAAAGGAGTCTGCCTGACAATTCATTTGACAGATGCCCTTTGTCGCCAAGAATTCTCTGTTTCAGATAATAAGGGTATCCTCCCACTTCCAGCATATGAATATCGTGGTTTGCCTCAAGAAGAACCGCGTCAAGTCCTGTAAGACTGGAGACCGTATACTCATCATATTTGCCCAGATCGGTAGCCACTGCCGCAGACCTGCCGCCGCACTCAAACCGGTATCCTGTGGGTTCGCAGGCATCGTGGGAAATCGCAAAGGGCTTCACCTCTATATCGCCCAGCAGGAAGGGCTCATCCGCGCGGATTGTATGGAACAGACCTTCCGGCATTCTTCCCAGAGAGGTGCAGCCTGAGATTCCCTCAATGGTTCCTTTCGTTGCGTAAATCGGCAGCTCATATTTTCTGCTTAACACTCCCAGTCCCTGGATATGGTCAGAATGCTCATGAGTGATCAGAACTCCGTCAATTTCCTCGCCTTTTATTTCCAGTTTCTTTAAACCTTCTTCTATTCTTTTTCTGCTGATCCCTGTATCTACAAGAAGATGGGTGTGATCACTGCCCACATAGATACAGTTGCCGCTGCTTCCGCTGGCAATGCTGCACATTCTCATAATATCAATTTATCTCCTATCTGTTTCTTTGTATCTTCAAATGATCCGCTGTTATCGATTACCGCGGTGCATACCTGCCGGAACCGCTCCTCCGGAGGCTGGCTCTCAATCATCCGGGTTATTTTTTCATCGGAATATCTTCTGGAATCCTTCAGCCTCCTGCGCCGCACTTCTTCTGCCGCATAAACATACCAGAGTTCGTCACAGAGTTCCCGTCCCACGTCCGGAAGAAGCGCCGCTTCCACCACATACAGTTTTACTCCCCGGGATTCCTTTTCTGCGATATCCCGGCTGACCTCTTCCAGTACCGCCGGATGAACGATCCGGTTAAGGATCTTCCGCTTCCCGGCATCAGAAAATACAGCCGCGCCCAGACGGACACGGTCAAGCTCCCCGTCCGGGCCTGCAATTTCCGTGCCGAATTCCCGCACAATCTTCCTGTAACACGGTGTTCCTTTTTTCTGGAGCCGTTTTGCCACCTCATCCATCTGGCTGACAGATGCATGATACTTTTCCTGCAGATACGCAAGCACCTGGCTCTTTCCCGATCCCACGCCGCCTGTAATTCCCAGTACTTTCAATTCATTTCCTCCTGCCGGTACATTGTGTTCTTATTTTGCCTCATACCAGTTTCTTCCTGTATGCATATCAGCCAGAAGAGGCACGGAAAGGCTTGCCGCATTTTCCATCTGATCCTTCAGAATTTCTTTTACTTCTTCTACTTCGGATTCTTCAGCCTCAATCAGCAGTTCATCATGCACCTGAAGTATCAGGCGGGATTTCAGTTTCCGTTTTTTCAGTTCACGATGCACACCGATCATGGCAATTTTAATAATATCTGCTGCCGTTCCCTGAATGGGCGCATTCATAGCCACGCGCTCTCCGAAATTTCTCTGCATAAAATTGCTGGATTTAAGCTCCGGCACCGGCCTGCGCCTTCCGTACAGGGTCACGGCATAGCCTTTTGCCTTCGCATTTGCTACACAGTCATCCAGAAACTTTTTGATACCCGGATAAGTTTCAAAATAGTGCTCAATATACTGCGCTGCTTCTTTTCTGGTTATACTCAGATCCTGACTCAGTCCGAAGGAGCTGATCCCATATACAATTCCGAAATTCACCGCCTTGGCATTGCGCCTCTGCAGATCTGTCACCTCATCAAAGGGTGTGTGAAACACCTGAGAAGCCGTCATCCTGTGAATATCCCGCGCCTCCCGGTAGGCCTGAATCAGCTGTTCGTCTCCGGAGCAGTGAGCCAGAATGCGCAGTTCAATCTGGGAATAGTCGGCATCCACAAACACGTATCCTTCCTGCGGCACAAAAACCTTACGGATCAGACGGCCAAGCTCCATCCGCACCGGAATATTCTGCAGATTGGGTTCCGTACTGCTCAGGCGGCCGGTCGCCGTCACTGTCTGATTGAATTTCCCGTGAATACGTCCGTCGTTTTCTATATAAACAGCCAGGCCATCGGCATAGGTTGACTTCAGTTTTGCCAGCTGTCTGTATTCCAGAATCTTTGCCACAATCGGATAATCCAGAGCCAGCTTTTCCAGAACGTCCGCTGCCGTAGAATATCCTGTCTTTGTCTTTTTCGCATGGGGCATCTGAAGTTTTTCAAAAAGAATAACTCCCAGCTGTTTCGGAGAATTGATATTAAACTCTTCTCCGGCCATATCGTATATTTCCTGTTCCAGTTCGGAAATTCTTGCGCCAAGCTGATCCCCATATACTTTCAGTGCTTCTCCTTCTACTTTTATCCCTGCCCGTTCCATTTCATACAGAGTAAATACAAGGGGCATCTCAATCTCCCTGAAAAGCCGGTCCATCCCTTCTTCTGTCAGCTTCTTTTCGAGAATCGGCACCGCCGCAAAAGCAGTATACGCCTCATAGCATGATCTGGCTGAATCATCCAGTTTTTCATCGATCAGGATTCCCAGCTGTTCTCTTGCCACAT
>DXIU01000019.1 GCA_019112765.1 Candidatus Mediterraneibacter norwichensis
GCGTGTGAAAGAGCAACCGCGACAGCATATAAGGCTGTCATGAAGCCGAAAGAAGGTACGATTCTTACCGTAGCAAAGGGAATTTCACAGAAAGCCGGTGAACTTGCAGAAACAACCGAAGATCTTGAAGAGTTTCTTCCGGCCGTTATCCGTTATGCCGAGGAAGTGCTGGCACAGACCCCGGAACTTCTTCCAGTTCTGAAAGAGGCAGGTGTTGTAGACTCCGGCGGTCAGGGACTTGTTGAGATCCTCCATGGGGCTTATGACGCTTTTACCGGCAAAGAGATTGATTATTCGGCTATTGATGCCGGAGAGGGAACAAAGATGGTAAAACCTTCCCGGCAGGCAGAGGCAGATATAAAATTCGGCTATTGTACGGAATTCATTATTATGACAGACAAGCCCTTCACTTCAAAGAACGAGACTGAGTTCAAAGGGTATCTGGAATCCATCGGAGACTCTATTGTATGCGTTGCGGATGATGACATTGTAAAAGTCCACGTTCATACAAACGATCCCGGCCTTGCCATTCAGAAAGCGCTCACATATGGGCAGCTCTCCAGGATGAAGATTGACAACATGCGGGAGGAGCACCAGGAAAAACTGATCCGCGACGCAGAAAAGACCGCAGAACAGCAGGCTCAGGCTGCAGAGCTCAAAAAGAAAGAGCCCCGCAAACCGGTCGGATTTATTACAGTTTCCATCGGCAACGGAATGAATGAAATTTTCCATGAACTGGGCGTAGATTATATTATTGAAGGCGGCCAGACCATGAACCCCAGCACAGACGATATGCTGACTGCAATCGATCAGGTGAATGCGGATCATATTTTCATATTTCCGAATAACAAGAATATTATTCTTGCAGCAAACCAGGCTCAGTCACTGACCAAAGACAAGGATATCATTGTTATTCCTACGAAAACGGTTCCTCAGGGCATTACGGCTATTATCAATTATATGCCGGAGGCAGACGTGGATACAAATATTGACACGATGAAAGAAGGCATCTCTCATGTAAAAACCGGACAGGTAACTTATGCTGTAAGAGACACGCATATCGATGATAAAGAAATTCACGAAGGCGATATTATGGGAATCGGTGATGAAGGAATTCTGTCGGTAAGCCAGTCGGTAGAGGAAGCAGCCAGAGAAATGCTGGCGCTGATGGTGGATGAGGATTCCGAACTTATCAGTCTGTACTATGGACAGGACGTATCTGAGGAAGATGCGGAGAAGTTTGCGCAGGCGGTAGAAGAGCAGTATCCGGATGTGGATGTCGATCTTCATTCCGGCGGACAGCCGATTTATTATTATGTGCTTTCTGTAGAGTGATAACTCCGCAGAATAAAAATCGCGGGAACGGGGCGTTCTCCCGACAGGGAGGATGCCCTTTTTATAATAAAAGACAGGAGCAGCTGAAATGAACGAAAAGAGCAGTATCGGAAAACTGAAAGGAATCGGTGAAAAGACAGAAGCACTGTTCCTCCGGATCGGTGTAAATACGATTGAAGATCTGATCCGGTATTACCCCAGAGGTTATGATATATTTGAGGATCCTGTTCCCATCAGCCAGCTGGAGGAAGGAAAGACCGCCGCCGTAACAGGAGCTGTCTTCGGGCGGATACAGGTATCAGGGAATCAGCGTCTGCAGATTACAACGCTTTACCTGAAAGATTTAACCGGTACGCTGAAAGTTATCTGGTTCCGTATGCCGTTTCTCCGGAACACTCTGGGAAAAGGTGGTCCGATTACCCTCAGAGGCAGAGTGGTAAGGAAGAGAGAAGGACTTGTAATGGAACATCCGGAAATTTACTATCCTTCTGCAAAATATGAAGAAAAAAGACATTCCATGCAGCCGGTGTACTCCCTGACAGCCGGTCTGACCAACAATGCTGTAATCAAAGCAGTAAAACAGGCTCTGGACTGTGTCAGCGAAAAAATGAATATTCTTCCCCGCAAAGTGGAAGAAAAATATGGATTTCCTCCCTACGTTCAGGCCGTACAGACGATGCATTTCCCTGAGAATAAAGAAAGTTTTATCCGTGCAAGGGAACGGTTTGCTTTTGAAGAATTTCTTATATTTATTCTTTCTCTTCGCCGGATGAAACACTCTGAAACAAGAGTGGAAAATCCGTTTTCTCTGCCGGATCACCCTCTGCTTGCTCGGTTCCTTGATCAGCTGCCCTATCAGCTTACCAGTGCGCAGAAACGGGTGTGGGAGGAGATCCGCGCAGATATGCAGGGTCCGACGGTAATGTCACGTCTTGTACAGGGAGATGTAGGATCCGGAAAAACAGTTATCGCATTTCTGGCTCTTCTTCTGGCAGGACTGAACGGCTGTCAGGGCGCACTGATGGCTCCCACGGAAGTACTTGCCAGGCAGCATTTTGAGACAATTTCAGGCATGCTCAAGCGCTATTCCATCCCTCTCAAAGCAGAACTTCTCACCGGCTCCATGACGGCACAGCAGAAGCGGAAGGCTTATGAAAAGATCGAAAGCGGCAGTGTTTCCATCATAATCGGAACTCATGCTCTGATACAGGAAAAGGTACATTATAAAAATCTTGCCCTGGTTGTGACTGATGAGCAGCATCGTTTCGGGGTCAGACAGCGTGAGGCTCTGGCCGGGAAAGGCCGCAGTCCGCATATTCTGGTAATGAGCGCCACCCCCATCCCCCGGACACTTGCCATCATCCTGTACGGAGATCTGGATATTTCCGTTATTGACGAGATGCCTAAGAATCGCCTTCCGATCAAAAACTGTGTTGTAGATACCAGTTACAGGGAAACTGCTTACCGGTTTATGGAAAAGCAGGTTCAGGAGGGACGGCAGTGCTACGTAATCTGTCCTATGGTGGAGGAGAGTGAAAAACTGGAAGCGGAAAATGTCATGGACTACTCATCCATGCTTTCTGAAGAGATGGGGGACCAGATCCGCGTGGGAAGTCTCCACGGACGTATGAAACAGCAGGAAAAAGACGAGATAATGGATTCTTTCGGGCGAAATGAAATCCAGATTCTTGTCTCTACCACCGTAGTAGAGGTGGGAATTGACGTGCCGAATGCTACGGTTATGCTGATTGAAAATGCAGAGCGCTTCGGCCTTGCTCAGCTCCATCAGCTCCGCGGCCGTGTGGGAAGAGGACAGTACCAGTCCTACTGTATCTTCATGTCTCCTTCAAAATCCAAAGAGACAAAGGAACGTCTGGAAATACTCAACCACTCCAATGACGGCTTCTTTATTGCCGGAGAAGATCTGAGGCTGAGAGGCCCCGGAGATCTGTTCGGCATCCGTCAGAGCGGAATTCTGGATTTTCAGACTGCAGATGTGTTTCAGGATGCAAAGCTTCTCCAGGCAGCCGGCACAACGGCCGAAGAGATCCTGGCGGAAGACCCGGAGCTTGCCTGCCCGGAACATGCCGGACTCAGGAAATGTATCGAAGATAAACTGCAGCAGATCATGCTGGAGACAACTTTATGACCGGCCGGTTCTGCAGCAGAACAGCATACAGCATCCGGAAATATATACGGACAAATTGATTCAGGAGGAGCGGCAGTATGGAAAACGCAAATGTACTTCAGCTGAAAAACAGAAAATTTCCCGATTTTTATCTTTGCTTCTGCGGCTATTCAGAATGCGGGCCGCTTCACAGCTTCGGACCTGCAGTAAGACCTAATTATATTCTTCATTACATTATTAAAGGGAAAGGTGTCTACCAGGTCGGCGGGGAGCGTTATGAACTGCAGTCCGGACAGGGATTTCTAATCGAGCCGGAAGTAAGAACTTTTTATCAGGCGGACGCCGAGGATCCCTGGACCTATCTGTGGATCGGCTTCAACGGCGGCAGAGCAGGGGAATATTTAAAAGAAATCGGGCTGGACGGCAGCCGCCTGACCTTCCGCTGCACGGAAGGCGGAAAACTGGAGGAAATGATACGGATGCAGCTGGAAAACAGCACTTACAGTCTGGAAAATGATTTCCTGAGTGAAAGCTTTCTCTGTTCTTTCTTTGCAGTGCTTGCACACAGCATGGAACTGAATGCCCCCGCCGGACAGAAAAGCGAGAATATGTATGTAAGGAAAGCCTTAGAATATATTCAGAACAATTATTCTTACGGGATAAAAGTATCCGACGCTGCCGCCTACGTGGGAATCAGCAGAAGTTATCTCTACACACTTTTTCTGAAGACCCTCGGTCTTTCTCCCCAGGAATATCTGATCAGCTACAGGATTACCAGAGCCTCCCAGCTTCTCGTGATCACAGATCTTCCTGTAGAAGGAATCGCGCAGTCCTGCGGATATGAAGACCCTCTTGTTTTTTCAAAAGCATTCAAAAAGCGTATGGGAATGTCGCCTGCCCGATACCGCAGATCAAAGCAGTAAACATTTTGACTGTTTTATAAAACATTTCCTCCTGTATGAAGTCCTCTTTTCCACTATAATAGTGGGAAGAAAACAATAACCATTTACAGGAGGAACGGCTATGAATATTGTATTCCACGAATCAGCAAAAATATTTCATCTTTATAATCATCACATCAGCTATATAATGAAAGTTCTCCCCAATGGTCAGATGGGCCAGCTCTATTACGGGAAAACGGTCCGGGACCGGGATGACTTTTCCTTCCTTCTGGAAACCAGCAGCCGGCCGATGGCTTCCTGCGTTTTTGATACAGACAAACTATTTTCTATGGAGCATATCAAACAGGAGTACGCTGTTTTCGGAGCAACCGATTACAGGGCTCCTGCTGTAGAAGTTGTCCAGAAGAACGGAAGCAGGATCAGTGATTTTCAATATCAGACTTACAGAATCATGGATGGGAAGCCCGGACTGGAAGGCCTTCCCGCCACTTATACCGAGTCCGGAGAAGAAGCCCGGACACTGATTATAACCTTGCGGGATCCGGTAACCGGGCTCACAGCAGAACTTCTCTATACAATTTTTTCTGAGAAAGGCATTCTTGCAAGAAGCACACGTTTTATAAATCAGGGAGAAGAAACGCTCCATCTGACAACTGCTATGAGCCTGTGCATGGATCTGCCGGACAGCAATTACGAATGGATTCAGTTTTCCGGAGCATGGGCAAAAGAGCGCTACCCTAAAAAACGCCGTCTGGAACAGGGCATCCAGTCCGTAGGAAGCATGCGGGGACATTCCTCTCATAACCACAATCCTTTTGTTATACTGAAGCGCCCGACAGCTGATGAATTTCAAGGAGAAGTTATCGGGTTCAGTCTGATATACAGTGGAAATTTTCTTATCCAGGCAGAGGTTGACACTTATAATACAACCCGCATTCTGGCGGGGATCCATCCGTCAGGATTTGACTGGAAGCTGGAAAAAGGACAGGCCTTTCAGACCCCGGAGGCTGTTATGGTTTATTCCTGCGAAGGTATGAATGCGATGAGTCAGACATTTCATCAGCTTTATCAGAAACGGCTTGCCCGGGGATACTGGAGAGACAGAGAGCGTCCGATTCTTATTAACAGCTGGGAAGCCGCCTACTTTACTTTTAACGAAGAACGTCTGCTTGAAATTGCAGAGAAAGCAAAAGAAAGCGGGATTGAACTTTTTGTTCTGGATGACGGGTGGTTCGGGAAACGATATTCTGAGCATGCAGGGCTTGGTGACTGGACTGCAAACAGGGATCGCCTTCCTGAGGGAATTGCCGGAATTGCCGAAAAAATTAATAAGCTTGGCATGAAGTTCGGCCTCTGGTTTGAACCGGAAATGGTCAACCGGGATTCGGATCTGTTCCGCCGGCATCCGGACTGGATTCTTGCCGCGCCCGGCCGCCATCCCTCCCAGGGAAGATTTCAGTATGTCCTCGATTTCTCCAGAAAAGAAGTAGTGGACTGCATTTACGGCATGATGGCAGATATCCTCAGCCATGCAAAGGTGTCTTATGTAAAATGGGATATGAACCGCAGCATTACAGAATGTTACTCCGCAGCTCTTCCGCCTGACCGGCAGGGAGAAGTTTACCACCGCTACATTCTTGGGGTATATGATCTGTATGAACGTCTGACCGGCCGGTTCCCTGAGGTCCTTTTTGAATCCTGTGCCAGCGGGGGCGGCCGCTTTGATCCGGGCATGCTTTATTACGCTCCCCAGGCATGGACCAGTGACGATACGGATGCCGTGGAACGGGTTAAGATTCAATACGGAAGTTCCTACTGTTATCCGGTGAGCAGTATGGGCAGCCATGTGTCCGGATCTCCAAATCATCAGCTGAACCGCAGTACGCCGCTTTCCACAAGAGCAAACGTGGCTTATTTCGGAACATTTGGATATGAGCTGGATCTGAACAGTCTTTCTTCTCAGCAGCAGGAGGAAGTAAAAGCACAGGTAGCTTTTATGAAGCAGTACAGAAAACTGATTCAGTTCGGTACATTTTACAGACTGGTCAGTCCTTTTGAAAATAATGTATCCGCGTGGATGGTGGTAAGCCAGGATAAAAAGGAGGCAATTGTAGGCTGTTACCGGACATTAAGTGAAACAAATACATCTTACAGCCGCCTTCCTCTGAAAGGTCTGGATGCCGCACTGGAATACTCTGTAGACGGCGGAAACGGCGTTTCCCACTATGGAGACGAACTGATGAATATCGGCCTGATTACTTCAGACGCTTCCTGCGGAGAAATGTCCGCTGCTGATATTCCATGCTGCGACTTTGATTCCAGACTGTATATTCTGAAGGCAGTTTAAATTTGAATCAATTTTAAAATACGAAAATTCCTGTCCGGAATTTTTGCTATGATTTTCCAGACTAAAGCGCTGAATTCTCCATATACTAAGAGCGTAACATAAAGAAACGGAAGCAGATGTATCGTGACCGGCTGCACAAGAAACAGCAGATTACATACAGATGCAGCCGGAAGAATTATGTTACAGAACACAGAAAAAGTAACAGTACTGTTACAAAGTTGCAGAAGGAGGAAAAAGATCATGGCAAGTCGTTCATCCAACAGAACAGCAGTGCCGGAAGCAAAAGGCGCTCTGGACAAATTCAAGTACGAGGTTGCAAATGAGCTCGGTGTACCGCTGACTGACGGTTACAACGGAGACCTTACGTCCAAACAGAACGGATCTGTAGGTGGATATATGGTCAAGAAAATGATCGAACAGCAGGAAAAACAGATGGCAGGCAAATAACAACTGTCTGACAGAAAATGAGAGAAAAGCACTCGGGATTGACCTGAGTGCTTTTTTCTGCTAAAATTCAGCATAGTTACAGAAAAAGGAGTGTCAGCACATGAGAGTAATCGCCGGAAGTGCCCGAAGCCTGCGGTTAAAAACCCTGGACGGCATGGAAACGAGACCGACCACCGACCGGATAAAAGAGACGCTTTTCAACATTATCGGACCTTCTGTATATGACAGCGTTTTTCTTGATCTGTTCAGCGGGAGCGGCGGAATCGGAATCGAAGCCCTGAGCAGAGGAGCCCGGGAGGCTTTCTTTGTAGAAAAAAATCCAAAAGCCATGGCCTGCATCAGGGAGAATCTGAAATTCACCCGTCTGGAGTCCAGAGCTGTCACAATTACCAGAGATGTAATGGACGCTCTGTACAGGCTGGAAGGCGAAAAAGTATTTGATATCATTTTCATGGATCCTCCTTATGACAGAGAATATGAAAAAAGTGTGCTTCGATATCTGTCGGAATCTGACCTTGTATACGAAGATACAATGATTATTGTGGAGGCTTCAAAAGATACGGATTTCTCCTATGCGAAGGATCTGGGTCTGAATATCTTCCGTGAAAAAATATACAAGACAAATAAACATGTCTTTCTTGAGAAGGCAGGAAAGGAAGAAATATGCTAAGGGCAATCTATCCGGGGAGCTTTGACCCTGTTACATACGGACACTGTGATATTATACAGAGATCCTGTAAAATCGTGGATGAATTAATTGTCGGAGTACTGAATAATAAAGCGAAAAGCCCGTTGTTTTCTGTAGAAGAACGTGTTAAAATGTTAAGGGAAGTGACGTGCAGTTTACCAAATGTCAGAATCGTGCCTTTTGACGGCCTGCTTGTTGAGTTTGCATCCCGTATGGATGCCCGGTTAATCATCCGCGGTCTGCGGGCAATTACAGATTTTGAATATGAGCTGCAGATGTCACAGACCAATCATAAGCTGGAACCAAAGGTTGAGACCATGTTTTTGACTACAAGTATACAATATTCCTATTTGAGTTCCACCACAGTGAGAGAAATTGCTGCTTTTGGGGGAGATCTGTCACAGTTTGTGCCGGAAGCGGTCGCTGTGGAACTTAAGAAAAAGATAAATACAAAAGGAGAGTGTAAATCATGAGCAGCCGCATTGAACAGATTATCGATGAGATCGAAGAGTACATCGACAGGGATTGTAAATACCAGCCGTTGTCTGCGACCAAAATTGTTGTTAATAAGGAACATCTGGAAGAACTGCTGCGGGAGCTTCGTCTGAAGACTCCGGAAGAAATCAAACGGTATCAGAAAATTATTGCAAACCGCGACGCGATTCTCGCCGATGCGAAAGCAAAAGCAGATTCCATGATCGAAGAAGCGCAGGTACAGACAACCGAGCTCGTCAGTGAACATGAAATTATGCAGCAGGCTTATGCGCAGGCCAATGAGATTGTTACTCAGGCTACAGCCCAGGCACAGGAAATTATCGACAATGCCACATCAGACGCAAATGCAATCCGCATCGGAGCAATCCAGTACACAGATGATCTTCTTGCGAACGCGGAGAGCATTATCGGTCACACACTGGACAGTTATACGACAAAATACGATGGCCTGATAAATTCTCTTCAGGAATGCTATGACACTGTACGTTCCAATCGTGCAGAACTGGATATTCCGGAAGAAGAAGATTATTCCGCGTCAGGGGACGAAAATTTCTAGAAAGCCGCCTGTAAAAAGTTCACATAAAAAACTGCCAGAAGACTGGCTGCCCCTGCGGCAGCCAGTTTTTGTATGATATAATGGGAAATTTTCAGCCCGGTATCCTGGATCATACACTGTGTCTGCGCCACAGAACACAGTCCGCCGAATGAGGTCAGAGCCATAATCAGCGGCCAGGATAAGGTAAGACGCAGATTCAGTCCGTCTATGATAAGAATGCCGTTCGTCACCTCAAGTACTGCTGTAAGCGCTGTAAAAACAGGACTGTGCTGTCCGGATTCTGACAGAAGCGAAAGGACAACGGAAAAGAGAATGATATATCCTCCTACTTTTACTATGGATTCAAAACTGTTCATCATACACAGATCAAGAAGGGAAAAATCTGTCTCACGGCCGGATCTGTTTCCGGGAGCAGAAAAATCCGGAAAAAAATGTTTCCCTTTTTCCAGATAAACCCTTCGGAAAAGAAAACTTAACAGGACCGGACCTCCCATCAGTACAGCAAGCGAAGGGAGAAGAAGCTGATCCTCGCCCAGTGTTTTCCATACGATAAAATTTATGATAAAAACCGGACTGGTATTGTTACAGAAAGAAAGCAGATACTGTCCTTCTGCTCTTGTAATTCTGCCTGTCCGCAGCAGATCTGCCGTCACTTTCGCGCCCATAGGATATCCGCACAGAAATCCTGCCAGTACGGCAAATGATCCGTTTCCTGACACACCGAATATCCTTCGGAAAGGGCGTCGGAATATACCGGAAATAAAGGCAAGTCCTCCGGAATCCATCAGAAGATTTGTAATCAGCATAAACGGGAAAAGTGTGGGAAAAACAACCTGAAACCATAACAGCAGTCCTTCACTTGCCCCGTTAAATACAGCCTTGGGAAACAGAAGCATTGCTCCGAACATCAGAGTAATCAGTACAGTTACTGGAAAATGTTTCACAGGAGGAATCCGCCTTCTCATTCAGGATTATTTCAGATATATGATCCGCGCATGCCTTTTATGTGCGGATCATATAGTAAAAGAAAAAGAGGTTTTTCTTGAAACTTATAAAGAGACATGTCTTTCTCCTGCTTTTTTCTCTTCTTTTTTCAGCTATTTTACTTGGACAGCTGAAGGAATGGTCCCGGATCACACGTCTTACACAATCTACTGTGTCTTCTATGGATTTTCGAAGCCAGCCTTTATCCGAAGAGAGACTGGAGGAAGCAAAAGAAATGGATTCTCCGGGAGAAATGCTGGGTGTCTGCATGCTGGAGACCGATTTTGGCAGAGCGGATACAGACCGGACTCTGAAAGAGCTGAGAAAAGAAACAAACAGATGGGAACAGCGGCCCGGATGGGACAGTTATGCGGCGGCCTGCAGAGCCGTCTGGGATGATCTGAAGTATTTTCCAGTGGCAGAAGCGTCAAACCGTACCGGCATGACGGTGTCTTTTGTCAACTCCTGGATGTTTGACAGAGATTACGGTGGAAGCAGATGGCATGAAGGAACAGACATTATGCCGTCTGTCAGTGAAAGAGGTCTGTATCCTGTCGTCAGTATGACAGATGGAACAGTGCGAAATATGGGATGGCTTGAGCTGGGAGGCTGGCGCATCGGCATCGATGCCCCGGGCGGTGCATATTTTTATTACGCGCATCTGTCTTCCTATGCGGATCTTCAGGAAGGGGATGAGGTAAAAGCAGGAGATCTGCTGGGATATATGGGTGATACCGGATACAGCACAAAAGAGGGTACAACAGGAAATTTCCCGGTTCATCTGCATCTTGGAATTTATCTGTATGACGGAGAGGAAGAAATCAGCATAAATCCCTATCCGGTCCTGAAGTATACAGAAGACCGCAGGATCCGGTATCGTTTTTCGCAATGAAGGGTTTTCCCAAAATGCAAATCGTGATATACTAGCTACATTGAGTTTTTTCTGCACGGACAGAGAAACGCACATTACATATTTAATCGGAGGAAATAAAATGAATTTACCGGAGACGTTTGTCAATAAGATGAAACGGCTGCTTGGCGGCGATTATGAAAATTATGAAAAATGCTTTGATTTGCCGCGTTATTACGGCCTCCGGGTAAACACCGCGAAAATTTCCGTTGAAAAATTTCTGGAAATTGCTCCCTGGCCCCTGCGGCCTGTGCCCTGGATCGAAAACGGCTTTTACTATGATGGGGATCTTTATCAGCCGGCCAGACATCCATATTATTTTGCCGGTCTGTATTATCTGCAGGAACCCAGCGCCATGACACCGGCCAGCCGTCTCCCGGTCGAACCGGGAGACAGAGTTCTGGATGTATGCGCCGCTCCGGGCGGCAAAGCCACAGAACTGGGCGCCAGGCTGAACGGAACAGGCATACTGGCAGCCAATGACCTGAGCAGTTCCCGCGCGAAAGGACTTCTGAAAAATCTGGAACTTTTCGGTATCGGCAACGTTCTGGTTCTTTGTGAAGAACCGGGAAAACTTGTACCCTGTTTTGAGGAATATTTTGATAAAATTCTTATTGACGCCCCCTGTTCCGGAGAGGGGATGTTCCGGAAAGACAGAAAAATGATCCGGGCCTGGGAAGAACACGGGCCGGAATACTTTTCCAGAATTCAGAAAAGTATCATTACTCAGGCTGCCCGGATGCTTGCGCCGGGCGGGATGCTTCTGTATTCTACCTGTACCTTTGACCCGGAAGAGAACGAAAAAACAATCGAGTATCTTCTTCGTGAATATCCCGAATTCCAGATCTGTGATATCCGGCCATACTCCGGATTTTCTCCTGGTCTTCCGGAAGAATCCGACAGTAAAAACCCGGATCTTTCCAGAACTGTACGGATCTTTCCTCACCGGATGGAGGGAGAGGGGCACTATCTGGCGCTGCTGAAAAAAAGCGGAGAAAAATCCCCGCGCCCGGAGTGTGTCAGCCCGGGAAAAGGGAAAGAAAAACTTCCGGAAGAACTGAAACAATTTCTTTCACTCATCTCCAGAAAATTTGATCCCTCAGGATTGGAAATCCGCGGCGGAAAAGTATACTATATGCCGGAAGGACTGCCTCCTGTGAAAGGAATCCGGTTCCTTAGAACCGGTCTCCTTCTCGGAGAGCTGAAAAAGAACCGGTTCGAGCCAAGCCAGGCGCTTGCCATGAACCTGAAAAAAGAAGAGTACAACTGTACTCTGGATTTCCCTGTCCGGGATGAACGGGTAATCAAATATCTGAAGGGAGAAACACTGGATGTAGAAGATCTTGTTTCCCCGAAAGAAAAAGGATGGTATCTGGTCTGCACAGACGGATATCCTCTCGGTTTCGGAAAACTGGTGAATCAGACACTGAAAAACAAATATCTTCCCGGATGGCGGTGGATGTCATCATGAAAATCAGATTAGATAAATTTCTGGCGGATATGGGGTTCGGCACAAGATCCCAGGTCAGGCAGCAGATTGCCGGAGGAAATGTAACTGTAAACGGATTACCCGCCCGTCGTCCGGAACTGAAAGTTGATACAGACAAGGACAGGGTACTGTTTTGCGGTACTGAGGCAGCGTATGCGCAGTATGAATATTATATGCTCAATAAACCGGCCGGCGTAGTGTCCGCAACCGAAGATAAAAAGGAGCATACCGTACTGGATCTTCTTCAGGAAAGGAAACGGAAGGATCTTTTTCCGGTAGGCCGGCTGGACAAGGATACGGAAGGTCTGCTTCTGATTACCAATAACGGAGATCTGGCTCACCGTCTTCTTGCTCCGGGCAGACATGTGGACAAGGTATATTATGCAGAAATAGACGGGAAAGTAACACGGGAAGATGCAGAACTTTTCCGCGCGGGAGTAGACATTGGAGACAAGAAAAGAACCATGCCCGCATTTCTTGAAATCCTTTCCTCCGCAGACCGTTCTGAAATTCTGCTGACCATCCGCGAGGGACGGTTCCATCAGGTAAAACGGATGTTTCATGCTGTCGGAAAAGAAGTGCTTTTCCTCAGGCGTATCCAGATGGGCCCCTTGAAACTGGACGAAAAACTCAGACCTGGTGAGTACCGGAGGCTGACAAAGGAAGAGGTTGAAAAATTATGTTAAAAGGCAAAAAAGCAGTTATCTTTGATATGGACGGCTCCCTTGTGGACTCTATGTGGATTTGGCCGGAAGTGGACCGGATTTATATGACGAAATATCATCTGTCTCCGCCGGAGACTTTCCATAAAGATATCGAAGGAAGAAGCTATACCGAAACAGCACAGTATTTTGTTGATACATTTTCCACTCTGGACAGGACAGTAGAACAGGTGATGAAGGAATGGCGGGATATGACAATTCAGCTGTATGCCACAAAGGTTTTTCCGAAGCCCGGAGCCGTCGAATTTCTGAAATCCATGCAGTGCTCCGGAGTAAAGCTTGGCATAGCTACAAGCAATAACCGGGAAATCGCAGAGGCGGCGCTGAACGCACAGAATCTGACCGGATTTTTTGATTCCGTGCGCACTTCCTGTGAAGTGTCCGCAGGGAAACCCGCCCCGGATGTATATCTGAAAGTGGCGGATGATCTCCGGGTTTCGCCGGGAGAATGCCTTGTTTTTGAAGATGTGCCAAACGGAATCCTGGCGGGGAAAAATGCAGGCATGGAAGTATGCGCTGTGGACGATGCGTTTTCGCGACCGGATGAAGAGGAAAAGAAGCGGCTTGCCGATTATTTTATTCACGATTTTTACGAAATCAGAGACAATACTTATGAAAGATGTGGGGGACGTTGATTCATGGAACAGACATTTCTGCCCGTGAGCAGGGAGGATATGGAGGCAAGAGGCTGGGATCAGGTGGATTTCGTCTATGTGATCGGAGATGCCTATGTGGATCATCCTTCTTTCGGGCATGCGGTAATCAGCCGGGTACTGGAATCCCGCGGATACCGGGTGGGAATTATCTCCCAGCCGGACTGGCGCAATCCGGCAAGCATTGATGTTTTCGGCAGACCCCGCCTGGGTTTCCTCGTGTCAGCCGGCAATATGGATTCCATGGTAAATCATTATACTGTTTCAAAAAAACGGCGGAGAACCGATGCCTATACGCCAGGCGGCGAGATGGGGAAACGTCCTGACTATGCCTGTGTTGTTTACGGCAATCTGATCCGGCAGACTTACAGAGACATTCCTGTTATACTGGGCGGAATTGAGGCCAGCCTCCGGCGTCTTGCCCACTATGATTACTGGTCTGACCGGCTGAAGCGTTCCGTGCTTCTGGACTCCGGAGCCGACATCATTTCCTATGGAATGGGCGAACGCTCTATCGTGGAAATTGCAGAGTCGCTTGATGCCGGCATCTCTGTAAAAGATCTGACCTATATTGACGGAACCGTCGTGAAAGTCAGGAGCCGGGATGATATTTTCGACGCGGAATTTCTTCCTTCCTTTGAGGAGTTAAACGCTTCAAAAAAGGCTTACGCGGAGAGTTTTTATACCCAGTATCAGAATACAGATCCCTGTACCGGCCGCCGGCTGGCAGAAAAATATAATGATCACCTGTATGTGGTGCAGAATCCGCCGGCAAAGCCTCTGACACAGACAGAAATGGACGATGTCTACGGGCTGCCCTATGCCCGCACGTTTCATCCATCTTATGAGAAACGGGGCGGCGTACCTGCTGTATCCGAAATAAAATTCAGTCTGATCAGCAGCCGGGGATGTTTCGGCGGATGCAGTTTCTGCGCGCTTACTTTCCACCAGGGAAGAATCGTTCAGGTGAGGAGTCATGAATCGCTTCTGAAAGAGGCGCGGGCCATGACAGAGGATGCTGATTTCAAAGGTTATATCCATGATGTCGGCGGACCTACCGCCAACTTCCGTCATCCGTCCTGTGAAAAGCAGCTGACCCGGGGAGTATGTCAGAACAGGCAGTGCCTTTTCCCGAAACCATGTCCGAATCTGGATGCGGATCACTCGGATTATGTGGCTCTTCTGAAAAAACTCCGGGCGCTGCCCGGTATAAAAAAAGTATTTATCCGTTCCGGAATCCGGTTTGATTATCTTCTGGCTGATAAAAGCAGAGAATTCCTTCGGGAACTGTGTATGTACCATGTCAGCGGCCAGCTGAAGGTAGCGCCCGAGCATGTGGCTGCTCCGGTGCTGTCCCTTATGGGCAAACCGGAACACCAGGTTTACGAATCTTTTGTTCATGCCTTTGATAATATGAACCGCGCCCTTGGGAAAAAGCAGTATCTGGTTCCTTATCTGATGTCTTCTCACCCGGGCTCCACGCTGAAAGAGGCGGTCAAACTGGCAGAGTACTGCAGGGATCTTGGCTACATGCCGGAGCAGGTGCAGGATTTCTATCCCACACCATCCACCCTGTCTACCTGTATGTACTATACCGGCCTGGATCCGCGGACAATGAAGCCGGTTTATGTTCCGAGAAATCCGCACGAAAAAGCCATGCAGAGAGCACTGATCCAGTACCGGAATCCGAAACTGCGCCCATTGGTATACGAAGCCCTGCAGAAGGCCGGAAGGACTGATCTTATCGGATATGGCCCAAAATGTCTGATACGTCCGGAAAACGGAAGCAGAGCAGAGAGCGGAAGAGCAGAAGCCGGCAGAGGAAAATCCGGACAGATGAGGAACGAAAAGCGAAAAAAGAAAACCATACGGAATGTCCACAGAAAGAAGGGGTCAAAATGAAGCGGATTGCAGTTGTAACCGGTGCTTCCTCCGGCATGGGCAGGGAATTTGTAATGCGGCTGAACACCTTCTGTCCGGATCTGAATGAGATCTGGGTTCTGGCAAGAAGACGGGAACGACTGGAGCAGCTTGCGGTACAATGTCCTGTTCCCGTACGGATCTTCGCCGGAGATCTTACGAAAAAGAAATTCCGCCGTGTGCTGGAAAATACACTCAGAGAGGAACAGCCGGTTGTCCGCATCCTGATAAATGCAGCCGGTTTCGGAAAAACCGGACCGGTGGCAGAGATTGCCGCAGCAGACAGAAAAGTACAGACCGATATGATTGATGTAAACTGCCGCGCTCTGACTGATATAACAGAAAGCTGCCTTCCGTTTCTGCGCCGTGGAAGCCGCATTATTAACCTGGCCTCCGCAGCAGCGTTCTGTCCCCAGCCTTCCTTCGCCGTCTACGCGGCAACGAAAGCTTATGTACTGAGTTTTTCCAGGGCACTGAATATAGAGTTAAAGGGACAGGGAATATTTGTTACCGCTGTCTGTCCGGGACCTGTAAAAACAGAGTTTTTCCGGGTCAGCGGCAGCCCTTCCTCTTCTGTGAAAAAGCAGTTTGCGGCAGAAGCGCCGGCAGTTGTCAGGAAAGCATTAAGAGACAGTCTGAGAAAGAAAGACCTGTCTGTTTACGGCGCAGGCATAAAACTGGCCGGACTGGGAGCAAAGCTGCTGCCGCACAGACTGATTATGCGGATGTTCTGCTGAACACTGAACACGCAGAGCAGGATCTGTATCATATTAATTACAGGGCTTCTGACAGAGAATACATGAGAGGATAATATATCAGTATGAAAAAAACAGAAAAAGGGACTCCCGGATATCTTTCCCACAAAAAACGCATGGAGATCATCCGTACAATTATATATTTTGGAATTGTGGCAGCCATTTTTTTCCTGGGTTACTTCCAGACAAAAACCCGGCTCAATCTGCTTACTGTTGTAGCGGTTCTTGGCTGTCTTCCCGCGGCCAAAGCACTGGTCGGCGTAATCGTCCGCCTGCCTTACCGGTCTGCAGACAGAAAAATTGTAGCTGATCTTTCTGAAAAAGCCGGACACCTCACCACATGCTATGATCTGGTTCTGACCAGTACGGAAAAAATTATGGCAGTTGACTGTATCGTTGTATCCGGAAGCACAATTTTCGGGTATACGCATTATGAGAAAACGGATCCGGAAGAGACACAGAAACATATAAAAAATATTCTTTCTGAAAACGGCTTTACCGGATTTACAGTCCGCATTCTCAGAGAATATAAAGCCTTTCTGGCCCGTGCAGAAGGCCTGGATCACATTGCCGCTGTTGAAAAAGCAGATACATCCGCGCAGGACAGAAAAATCTGCAGCTTACTTCTGAACGTTTCCCTGTGACTGCTTCTTTTAAGATGATTTTTCACTATTCAGAAAGATGCGAAAATGAAACAATAAAAAGGAGAGCACAATGAAAGAACTTACAATCCGGAAAAATGAAGCCGGACAGCGGCTGGATAAATTTCTGGCCAAATATATGAATCGTGCCCCGAAAAGTTTTCTTTATAAAATGCTTCGGAAAAAAAATATCACTCTTAACGGGAAAAAAGCGGAAGGAAAAGAGATGCTCTGTGCCGGAGATACCGTAAAACTGTTTCTCTCAGATGATACGATTCAGAACTTTTCGGTACAGAAGGAATATATACCCCCCAAAACAGCCGGGATGGACATGCCGAAGCCGGACATAATCTATGAGGACACGCATACACTTTTTATTAACAAGCCTGTCGGAATGCTCTCCCAGAAAGCAAAGCCTGATGATATATCTCTGGTGGAATATCTGACCTCCTATCTGCTGTCTTCCGGGCAGATCACCCGGGAAGAGCTGCGCACCTTCCATCCGGCAGTATGCAACCGGCTGGACAGAAACACAAGCGGTATTGTTGCCGCCGGAAAATCGCTTGCAGCGCTGCAGAAATTAAACGCCATGTTCAGAGACCGGAGTATACGCAAATACTATCTCTGTCTTGTCAGCGGTACCGTGGATCACGAAGCAAGGCTGAGGGGCTGGCTGAAAAAAAACGAAAAGACAAACCGTGTATCTGTCAGAAGCGGACAGGAAAACACATCCCATACCGGCGCTTTTATCGAAACAGAGTACAGACCCATCCGGTCCGGCGGCGGGACAACGCTTCTGGAAGTGCATCTGATTACAGGGAAAACCCATCAGATCCGGGCTCATCTGGCTTCAGAAGGGCATCCGCTGATCGGAGACTACAAATACGGAGACCGGAAGCTGAATGACAGATTCAGACAGGCCTACGGACTTCAGTCCCAGATGCTCCATTCGTACAGGCTTTGTTTCCCTTTATGTACGGACGAACTGGCGCCTCTTTCCGGAAAAGAGCTGCTGGCTGACGCGCCGGAACTGTTTGTGAAAATCTGCCGTGACAGAGGAGTGATGTAAAATATGGCCACATGGAATTCCCGGGGACTGCGGGGCTCTACACTGGAGGAACTGATAAACCGCACGAATGAACGCTATACTGAAATGGGACTCGCCCTGATTCAGAAGATTCCCACACCGATTACCCCGGTAAAAATCGACAAGGAACATCGGCATATTACGCTTGCCTACTTTGATAAAATCAGTACCGTGGATTACATAGGAGCTGTTCAGGGGATTCCGGTCTGCTTTGACGCAAAGGAATGCAGTGCCGACACTTTTCCTCTTCAGAATATCCACGAGCATCAGATATCTTTTATGGAGAAGTTTGAACAGCAGGGCGGAATTTCCTTCCTTCTTATATATTACACAGAAAGGGAGGAGCTCTATTATATGACTTATACCCAGATCAGAAAGTTCTGGGACCGGTCAGTACACGGAGGCAGGAAGAGCTTCCGCTATGATGAACTGGAACCGGGATGGTTCTTTTCACTGAAAAACGGATATTTCGTTCCCTATCTGGAATGCCTGCAGCAGGACCTGGACCGCAGAGATTCGGATTCCCCGGACTGACGAAAACGGGATTGACAGACTGCGGGAAACTTCGTATAATGACAAAAGGATTTTAACGTATTAGCACAGTAAAGTGAAGGGAGATTTTCAATGGAACAAAAATTACATACTCCGGAAGGAGTCCGGGATATCTACAATAAAGAATGTGAAATCAAACTTGCACTGCAGAAAAAACTGAGTACTGTACTTCATCTGTATGGTTATCAGGATATACAGACACCGACTTTTGAATACTATGATGTCTTCCGGAAAGAGATCGGATCGATTTCTACCCGTGAACTGTATAAATTTTTTGACAGAGACGGAAATATTCTGGCCCTGCGCCCTGATATTACCCCTTCCGTGGCCCGTGCCGCGGCGACGCTGTTTGAGGGAGAAGATATGCCGATTCGTCTGTGTTACGCAGGAAATACTTTCATCAATCATACAAGCTACCAGGGACGGCTGAAGGAAAATACACAGCTCGGTGCAGAGCTGATTGGGCTTGATTCCATTGAAGCGGACGCAGAGATGCTTGCCATGGTTGTAGACGGACTGAAACAGACCGGCCTGAAAGAGTTTCAGGTAAATATCGGTCATGTAGACTTTATCCAGAGCCTGCTTGAGACAACCGGATTTGAAGAAGACGGAATGGATGAACTCCGCACGCTTATTACAAACAGAAATTATTTCGGCGTGGATGAAATTCTGGATAACAGAAATGTAAAAGGAAGTGTAAAAGAGGCCTTTCATATTCTTCCGGAACTGATGGGCGGACCGGAGATTCTGGAGCAGGCGGCACGTCTGGCGCCGAATGTAAATGCAAGACTTGCCATCACAAGACTTCAGCAGATTTATAAACTGCTGAAACTGTATCATGCAGAAGATCATATCACTTTTGACCTGAGCATGAGCGGAAGCTATGGATATTATTCGGGTATTATATTCCGTGCGTACACCTACGGTACCGGAGATGCCGTCGTAAGAGGCGGGCGATACGACCATCTGCTGGAAAAATTCGGAAAAAATACTCCTTCTATCGGATTTGCGATTATTGTGGATGAGCTGATGAGCGCTCTGAACCGCCAGAAGATCCATGTGGAGACAAGTTACCGGAATCTGATTGTTTACACTCAGGCTACGGAGGAGTGGGCAGTCTCTCTTGCCATGAATTTCCGCTCCAAAGGCAAAAATATAGAAATTATAAAACGGGAACCGGAAGATGACAGGAAAAAATATGAAGATTATGCCAGAAATTCCTCTATTATGAGTATGCTGTATCTTCAGGACAATTACCAGATTGAAATGCTCAATCTGATTACCGGAGAAGAAAAAACTGTGACCGCCAAAAAGCAGTAGAAAAGAGGCCTACCTATGAGATATTTGACATTTGCCCTTACAAAGGGCAGACTTGCCGAGAAAACCCTTGCAATGCTGGAAAAGCTGGGGGTTACCTGTGACGAGATGAAAGATAAGCATTCAAGAAAACTGATTTTCACCAACGAGGAACTGAAACTGAGATTCTTCCTTGCCAAAGGTCCGGACGTGCCTACTTATGTAGAATACGGCGCAGCGGATATCGGTGTTGTGGGAAAAGATACCATTATTGAAGCCGGAAGAAAAGTACACGAAGTTCTGGACTTAAGATTCGGGAAATGCAGAATGTGCGTCTGCGGATACGAGGATGCGGCAGAACTCCTGAAACACCATGAACTGATCCGGGTCGCGACAAAATATCCGAATATTGCAAAAGATTATTTTTACAACAAGCGGCATCAGACCGTAGAGATCATTAAAATGAACGGCTCCATCGAGCTGGCCCCTATTGTGGGTCTGTCTGAAGTAATCGTAGATATTGTGGAAACCGGGTCTACACTGAAAGAAAATGGTCTTGTGGTTCTGGATGAAGTGTGTCCGCTGTCTGCCCGGATGATCGTGAATCCGGTCAGCATGAGAATGGAAAACGACAGGATCCGCGGACTGATCGGCAGCCTGCGGGATCTTCTCAGGGAGGAATAAATATGCGTATAGAAAAACTGGACAGCAGTACAAAGAAAAATCTGCTGGAAGATCTCCTCAGAAGGAGTCCCAACAGCTATGGGAAATATGAAGCCAGCGTCAGAGAAATATTAGAAAATGTACAGAACAGAAGAGATGAGGCTGTTTTCGCCTACACGAAGCAGTTTGACGGAGCCGAAATAAATGCCTCAAATATCCAGGTGACGGAAGACGAGATCAGGGAGGCCTACAGCCTTGTAGACGATTCTCTGCTTGCTGTTATCCGGAAAGCAAAGAAAAATATTAAGGACTACCATGAAAAACAGCGCCAGTACAGCTGGTTTGACAGCAGACCGGACGGCACGATTCTGGGCCAGAAAGTCACAGCCCTTGCCCGGGTAGGCGTCTATGTACCCGGAGGAAAAGCCGCATATCCTTCTTCCGTGCTGATGAATATCATGCCTGCAAAAGTTGCCGGAGTAGATGAGATCATCATGGTCACACCTCCCGGAAAGGACGGCAAAGTCACGCCTACCACTCTGGTTGCCGCAAACGAGGCCGGCGCTGACAGAATTTACAAGGCCGGAGGCGCACAGGCCATCGCCGCCCTTGCTTTCGGAACCGAGAGCATACCAAAAGTAGATAAAATCGTAGGACCGGGGAATATTTATGTAGCTCTCGCGAAAAAATCCGTGTATGGATATGTCAGCATTGACTCTGTCGCAGGCCCAAGTGAAATCCTGGTGCTGGCGGATGATACGGCAAATCCCCGCTATGTGGCGGCTGACCTGCTTTCCCAGGCAGAGCACGATGAGATGGCCAGCGCCATCCTGGTAACGACCAGCATGGAACTGGCGGAGAAGGTGTCTGCCCAGGCAGATGAATTTGTACAGGAACTTTCCAGAGGACAGATCATTCAGAAATCTCTGGATAATTACGGACACATTCTGGTAGCGGAGACACTGCAGGATGCCATCGATGCGGCAAATGAAATCGCATCGGAACATCTGGAAATTATGACCGCAAATCCTTTCGATGTAATGACCCGCATCCGGAATGCAGGAGCTATCTTTATCGGAGAATATTCCAGCGAGCCTCTGGGAGATTATTTCGCCGGACCGAACCATGTGCTTCCGACAAACGGCACAGCAAAATTTTTCTCTCCCCTTTCAGTGGATGACTTCATCAAGAAATCAAGCATTATCTCTTATTCCAGAGAAGCTCTTGAGGCAATTCACGGGGATATCGAAACATTTGCAGAAGCGGAGCATCTGACCGCTCATGCCAATTCCATCCGGGTTCGTTTCCCGGAAGAGTAGAAGGAGGTGCCGGTATGGAAAAAAGGACTGCAGTCTGCACAAGAAAAACAAAAGAAACGGATATCGAACTTGCCCTCTGCCTGGATGGAAGCGGCAGCAATCAGATTGATACAGGAATCCCGTTTTTTGACCATATGCTGGACGGTTTTGCCCGTCACGGCCTTTTCGACTTAAGTGTAACAGTAAAAGGAGATCTGGAAGTGGACTGCCATCACACAGTAGAAGATACAGGAATCGTGCTTGGACAGGCCATCGCCAGAGCGCTGGGGGATAAAGCAGGAATTAAACGCTACGGATATTTTATTCTGCCTATGGACGAAACACTGGCGCTGTGCGCGGCAGATCTGTCAGGAAGACCTTTTTTCAGATATGACGCCGAATTTACGGTTCCCAGAATCGGCGGCCTGGACACAGAAATGATACAGGACTTTTTCTATGCGGTTTCCTACAGCGCGTCCATGAATCTGCACCTGAAGATTCTGGACGGCGGTAATAATCATCATATGGCCGAGGCTCTGTTCAAGGCCTTCGGGAAAGCCCTTGACATGGCCTCCTCAGAGGAACCCAGGATAAAAGATGTGTGGTCTACAAAAGGAACGCTTTAGCCTTATGCCGCAGACGCATAAAGCCGGCCGCACAATAGAGAAGGAGAAATAGTAATGAGTTATAAACGACTGACTCCGTGCATTTTTATTGACGGAGGAAAAGCAGTAAAGTGGTTTGACGACAGCACGGTTCTTTCCGGTGATGTTGTCGGACTGGCCAAACAGTACAGCGACCGGGGCGCCGATGAACTGATTGTCTTTGATTTGTCGGACTCGGACGAAGAACATGATGAAGCCATTGACCTGATAAAAAAAATCAACCGGGTAATCAGTATCCCCATGATTGCGGGAGGAAATATCCGCAGGACGGAAGATGTAAAGAAAATTCTGTACGCAGGAGCGAAAAGAGCGATTCTTAATTTTTCCAAGCCTCTTTCCATCGATCTGATTGAAGAGGTATCAAAGCGCTTCGGAAAAGAACGGATTGCCGTGTCTCTGAATGATTTTGACGCTCTTTTCAAACAGCAGCATCTGATCGAAGAATTCAGCACGGAAATTGTATTCATGCACAGACTTGATCTGGCCTCTGTAATGAATATAACAGAGCTTCCCTGTGTTGTACTGACCGATACAATGGAGCAAAGTGAAATACTTCGGATCCTGAAGTGCAGCGGGGTAAAAGGAGTATCCGGAATGTTTGTGAGCAGTCTGAATATGGATTTTAATGAATTTAAGGAAATCTGCGCAGACGCAGGCATCAAGATGACTTCTTTTGAGAGCATGATGGATTTCAGCGAATTCAAGCTGAATTCCGATGGGCTGATTCCGGTGATTGTTCAGGACTATAAGACAAATGAAGTTCTTATGATGGCCTATATGAATGAAGAAGCCTTCGATAATACAGTCAAAACCGGAAGAATGACCTATTACAGCCGGAGCAGACAGTGTCAGTGGGTAAAGGGAGAGACATCCGGACACTTCCAGTATGTCAAATCTCTGGCCATTGACTGCGACAAGGATACACTTCTGGCAAAAGTAGACCAGGTAGGCGCCGCATGCCATACAGGAAACCGCTCCTGCTTCTATACCACAATTGTAGGAGCAGATTATGACGCGAAAAATCCGCTCCAGGTATTCGAATCTGTATACAGCACAATCGAAGACCGGAGAATCCATCCCAAGGAAGGTTCTTACACAAATTACCTTTTTGAAAAAGGAATTGATAAAATTCTGAAGAAAGTAGGAGAGGAGGCAACCGAAATCGTTATTGCCGCCAAGAATCCGAATCCGGAGGAGATTAAATACGAGATCTCTGACTTCCTCTATCACGCAATGGTACTTATGGTAGAGCGCGGCGTGACCTGGGAGGATATTACAAACGAGCTGGCAGACCGCTGATACAGAAGCGGATGGGAAGGCAGATACCTGTTTTTACAGCTGTACTTTCCTGTCCGTAAATGGACATAACCTGGAAGTCCGGTTCATAGAATAGCACAAACAGATTTTCTACGGTGATTTTCTATGAATAGTCCGGAAGAACGCAGAAGGGAGCTGCTGCGGCAGACCCGGAAGCTGTATGAAGAGAGAAAGGATGTCCCCGCTGTCCATCCAAGATATGGCAGAATATACCAGGATCTCTACAGAGACCCGGAGAAGCCGGAGACACATTCTGGCGGTAGTTTCTACATACGGCTTGCAATCGGCATTCTCTGTTTTGTATGTTTTGTCTATATGGATCAGAGCAAAACGAAAGTGGCCGATGTGGACAGCAGAGCCATCGTCAATCAGATTGAAAAAAATATGGACGCCGATACTATCAGAGAAGTATGGAAGGCTCTGTGAGACAGCGTGGAACTGTCAATACCGGAAAACAGAATAAGGGACGTGAAAAAGCCGGATACAGATCAGGAAAATCTGTATCCGGTATTTTCATGTCCGGATCGGAAACCGGAATCGGAACACGCCGCTGACATTTTCCTGAAGCCGGAACAGACCTGAATAACACAGCCCTGAATAACACTTTGACAGATCAAAAAGCATATAGTACAATTTATAAACGATAACCGGATATTCCTGTAAATCAGACGAATCCGGCGTTAGTTCGGATCAACGGCTGATGCTATGAAATCATAAAATGAAAAGGTGTTAAAAATGAGAAAACTTGCTTTAAGCGATGACATTCTGATGCAGATTGAAAAACCGGCCCGCTACATTGGCGGAGAGGTGAACTCAGTAATGAAAGAAAAAGAAAAGGTGGATATCCGTTTCGCCATGTGTTTTCCGGATCTCTATGAGATCGGCATGTCCCATCTTGGAATTCAGATTCTCTACGACATGTTCAACCGGCGTGAAGATACGTGGTGTGAACGCGTCTATTCCCCCTGGACCGACCTGGACAAAGTACTGCGGGAGAAAAATATCCCTCTTTTTGCCCTGGAATCCCAGGATCCGGTGCGGGATTTTGATTTCCTCGGCATTACCATTCAGTTTGAGATGTGCTACACCAATATTCTCCAGATTCTGGATCTCAGCCGGATTCCGCTTCATTCCTCTGACCGTACGGAAAAGGATCCTTTCGTGATCGGCGGCGGCCCATGCACCTGTAATCCGGAGCCTCTGGCAGACTTTTTTGATATTTTTTATATCGGGGAAGGAGAGACTGTTTACGACGAACTTCTGGATGCGTATAAAACCTGGAAAAGCTCCGGAAAGAGCCGGAAAGCCTTCCTTGAAACAGCGGCACAGATCGAAGGTCTTTACGTGCCTGCTTTTTATGATCCGGAATACAATACGGACGGCACACTGAGGTCATTTGTCCCGAACAATATAAACGCGCCGGCTACTGTGAAAAAACAGGTTGTCATGGATGTAACAGATGCTTCCTATCCTATGAATCCTGTTGTGCCCTTTATCAAGGCAACCCAGGACCGGGTTGTTCTGGAAATCCAGAGAGGATGTATCCGGGGCTGCCGTTTCTGTCAGGCAGGAATGATTTACCGGCCTACAAGAGAAAGAAATGTGGATAAGTTAAAGGAATATGCCCGTACTATGCTGAAAAATACCGGCCATGAGGAGATATCCCTGAGCTCCCTGAGTTCCAGTGACTATTCGGATCTGAAAGAACTGGTAACCTTTCTGATTGATGAATTCAGGGGAAAAGGAATAAATATTTCCCTGCCTTCCCTGCGGATCGATGCATTTTCTCTGGATGTAATGAGCAAAGTTCAGGATATCCGGAAGAGCAGCCTTACTTTTGCGCCGGAAGCCGGCTCCCAGCGCATGAGAAATGTGATCAACAAGGGGCTTACAGAAGAAGATATTCTGGATGGAGCCGGACAGGCTTTCGAAGGCGGATGGACAAAAGTCAAACTGTATTTTATGCTTGGGCTGCCTACCGAGACGGAAGAAGATATGCGGGAAATCGCCCGGCTTTCCGACCGTGTCGCGCGCAGATACTATGAAATCCCGAAGGAGCAGAGAAACGGGAAATGCCAGATCACGGCAAGCTCTTCTTTCTTTGTACCAAAGCCTTTTACTCCATTTCAATGGGCTCCCATGTGCACTGCAGAAGAGTATATGCGAAGAGCCGGGATTGTAAAAGAAGAATTTCACTCTCAGCTCAACCGGAAAAGTCTGAAATACAACTGGCACGACGCACAGGTTACAGTACTGGAAGGGGTTATGGCCCGGGGCGACCGGAAAACAGGAAAAGTGGTGGAAGAGGCGTACCGTCTGGGATGCCTGTTTGACTCCTGGACGGAAAGTTTTCACAATGATCTGTGGATGCAGGCTTTTGAAAATACAGGGATTGATCCTGATTTTTATAACCTGCGGGAAAGGGGAGAGGACGAGCTCTTCCCGTGGGACTTTATCGACACAGGCGTAACCAGAAAATTTCTGCGCAGGGAGTGGGAGAATGCCATGAAGGAAAGCGTAACCCCTAACTGCCGTCAGCAGTGTTCCGGCTGCGGTGCCGCGCGTTTCGGAGGAGGTGTCTGCTATGAAGGCAAGAATTAAATTCAGAAAATACGGCGCTCTGCGTTTTATCGGCCATCTGGACGTAATGCGCTTTTTTCAGAAGGTAATGAGAAGAGCCGATATCCCCATTGCATTTACCGGAGGATACAGCCCGCATATGATTATGTCTTTTGCCAGTCCCCTGGGAATCGGTCTGAGCAGTGACGGGGAATACTTTGATATCGAACTCACCGCCCCTGTCAGCAGCAGCGAGGCAGTGCAGAGAATGAACGAAGCCTGTGTGGAAGGCATCGAAGTTGTAAGTTTCCGGCAGATCTCAGAAGAAAAGAAAATGACAGGCATGACCATTCTGGCAGCCGCTGACTATCTGGTACGGCCCCATGACCGGCGCTGTTTTCTTCCGGAAGACTGGACTGCACGCTTTGAGGCATTTCTTTCCCGGCCTGAAATCCGGATTGTCAAGCAGACGAAACGAAGCGAAAAAGAAGTGGACATTCGTCCCATGATCTATAAGTGGACCGTCCGCGGTGATGCCGTTTATCTGCAGCTTGCGGCGGGCAGCGTACAGAATCTGAAGCCGGATCTGGTAATGGAGGCGTTCTGCCGGTATCTTGATTCTGATACAGACACATCAGAGGCCTCTGCCGGTCCGGAAGATTTTTCCTACCACCGTCTTGAAATGTATGCAGACGCAGGAACAGACACGGAGAAAAAACTGGTTACACTGGAATCTCTCGGGACAGAAATTGCATAATAAACCATCGGTTTCTATACATCATACAACTTTCTGCCGGAGAAACAGGAAAGGGAAATGAGGACGGGAAATGAAACGAAAGATATTGATTGAAAAAACGGAAGGACAGATACGGACCTTTTTTCTGGAAGACGGGGATATCGTTGAGATCCACTGCGCAGATCCAGACCAGGACCGGGCGGGCAGCCACCGCCTGGGCGATATCTATATCGGAAAAGTAAAAAATATTGTCCCAAATATCGGCGCTGCTTTCGTAGAGATTGAAAACGGAATCAGCTGTTACTACGATATGAAAGATGTCTCCCTGGCTCTTTTTACAAATAAAACCGGAAAAAAGCCGCTCTGTATCGGTGATGAACTGGTTGTGCAGATCAGCAAAGAGGCTGTAAAGACAAAGGCGCCTACCGTAACCGGCAATATCAGTTTTACCGGAAGATATGCTGTGCTGACCCACGGAAATACAAGAATCGGCGTATCTTCCAAACTGCCGAAAAACCTGCGGGACGATTATAAGGAAAAGCTGCGCCAATACCAGAACGACAGCTTTGGTATTATTGTCCGCACAAACGCGAAAGATGCTTCCTTCCAGGACGTACTGGATGAGATCGAGACGCTCCGCAGCGAATATCTGCATATTGCCGCCATTGCCCCCACAAGAACCTGCTTTTCCTGTCTGAAGTCAGCGCCGCCTTCTTATATATCAGATCTGAAAAATGTTTATATGGAGGGCATGGAAGAAATTCTGGTAGGAGACAGGGAATTGTATACACGGATACATTCTTATTTTGATATGGAAATGCCGGAAAGAAGCGCTCTTCTCCGGCTGTATGACGACGCCGTTTTTCCTCTCGGCAAGCTGTACAGCACTGATACTGCATTGGAAAAGGCGCTGAGGGAAAAAGCGTGGCTGAAAACCGGCGGTTATCTTATCATACAGCCTACAGAAGCACTTACTGTAATCGATGTAAACTCAGGAAAGAGCATTGCCGGAAAAGGGAAGAACGAAGAAGGGATCCTGAAGATCAATCTGGAGGCTGCCAGAGAAGCGGCCCGGCAGATCCGCCTCAGAAACCTCTCCGGCATAATCATTATAGATTTTATCAATATGGACGCAGAGGAAAATGTAGAATGCCTCATGCGGGAATTCCGCGCCTGCCTTGCAAAAGACCCGATCCAGACAACGCTGGTAGATATTACACCACTCAATCTGATAGAAGTAACACGGAAGAAACTCCATAAACCGCTGTACGAGCAGGTGAAAAAAAGAATCGCTGATCAGAGCCGTATACAGAATACTTCCATAGATTAAACTTGGCGAAACAGCCGCAAATAAGTAGATTTTGCCGGAAATTATCATTTACAACCAGCCCTCCAGGCGTTATAATATGGTTTCGAAAGTATGTCGGGAAGCTGTATTTTCCGGACATAAGCCGGAAAACTATACGGTATAGAATAATAATGAAAGATAATTTTACATTGGAGGAAAATGGAAGATGAAGAAAGTAGTAAAATTCGGCGGAAGCTCCCTTGCCAGCGCTGAGCAGTTTAAAAAGGTCGGGGATATTATCCGGAAGGATCCGTCCAGAAGATATGTGGTTCCCTCCGCGCCCGGAAAACGTTTTTCAGACGATACAAAGGTGACGGATATGCTGTACAGCTGTTATGCAGCAGCAGTGAAAGAGAAGAAGTTCACAGAGCTTCTTGATAAAATCAAAGAAAGATACCAGGAGATTATCGACGGTCTGGGGCTTGACTTTTCCCTGGATGAAGACTTTGATATAATCCGGGTTAACTTCAGCAAAAAGATCGGACGGGATTATGCGGCTTCCCGCGGAGAATATCTGAACGGAAAAGTTATGGCAGCCTATCTGGGCTTCGAATTTGTAGATGCGGCAGAAGTTATTCGTTTCAACGAGGACGGTACATTCAATGACGCTCTGACAAACGAACTGCTTTCAGGCAGACTGGCTGATATGGAAAATGCGGTTATCCCCGGATTTTACGGAGCAAAAGAAGATGGAACTGTCGTTACTTTCTCCAGAGGAGGATCTGACGTCAGCGGGTCACTTGTAGCTCTGGCTGTAAATGCGGATCTGTACGAAAACTGGACAGACGTATCCGGATTTCTTATTGCGGATCCGAGAATTGTTAAGAAACCGAAATCCATCGAGACGATCACTTATAAAGAACTCCGTGAGCTGTCCTACATGGGTGCCAGCGTTCTTCATGAAGACGCCATTTTTCCTGTAAGAAAAGCCGGTATTCCGATTAACATTAAAAATACAAATGCTCCTCAGGATAAGGGCACGCTGATTGTCGAAGGAACCTGCCGTCAGTCAAAGTACACAATTACCGGAATTGCGGGAACAGACGGTTTTGTTGCCATAACAATTGAGAAAGCCATGATGAACTCCGAGATCGGATTCTGCCGCAAAGTACTGCAGGTATTCGAAGAGAACAATGTGTCTATAGAGCATATGCCTTCCGGTATTGATACAATGACAATCTTTGTACACAAAGATGTCTTTGAGGAAAAAGAGCAGAAAATTCTTGCGGAAATCCACAAAGCTGTAAATCCGGATCATATTGAACTGGAATCCGATCTGGCGCTGATTGCAATTGTAGGCCGGGGCATGAAATCCACAAGAGGAACAGCCGGAAGGATCTTCTCAGCCCTTGCTCATGCACATATTAATGTAAAAATGATTGACCAGGGCTCCAGCGAGCTTAATATTATCGTAGGCGTGCGCCACGATGACTTCAAAAACGCAATCCGGGCTCTCTATGAAATCTTCGTTGTAACACAGATTTAACCGAATCAGGGAAGCAGCTGTCCGGTTATATGCGGGCAGCGAAGCAGATTGCGAATCTCCGCCTGACAGAGCGGAGACCGGAATACACAACAGGAGAAAGGCGGCGGACAGTTTCATATGAATATTCTGTTCTTTTTGAAGCCAAAGAGCGAAACAGCATATATCTATGACTCCAGCACACTCAGACAGGCGCTGGAGTCCATGGAATATCATAAATATGCGTCCATCCCTCTGCTGAACCGTCAGGGGGAATATGTAGGTACAATTACAGAAGGCGATATCCTCTGGGGAATCAAACGGTATACACATCTTAATCTGAAAGAAGCGGAAAATATTTTTATTAAAGATTTTCCAAGGAAGGCAGATTATGCCGCGGTGACAGCCGACTCTGACATGGAAGATCTGATCCAGAAGGCAATGAATCAGAATTTTGTACCGGTTGTAGATGATGGCGGGAAATACATCGGAATTATCACACGCCGCAGCATTATTGAATACTGCTATGAAAAGCTGAAAAAAATGGATAAAAACTCTTGACTGAGCGAAAAGCAGTATGCTATACTACAACAGTATGCCGCACAATGAGGTTTTCAAGTTCTGCCATCCGGCAGACACCGTAATTGGCGAGTAATGATAATAGGAGGTGCCATATGTACGCGATTATAGCAACAGGTGGTAAACAGTACAAAGTAGCCGAAGGCGATATCATTAAAGTAGAGAAACTTGGTGTTGAAGCTGGCGGGACTTATACATTTGACCAGGTGCTTGCCGTAAACAATGACAAACTGGTCGTTGGTAATCCGACTGTTGAAGGTGCAACAGTTACAGCTTCTGTAATCGGTGACGGAAAAGCAAAAAAAGTTGTCGTTTACAAGTATAAGAGAAAAACTGGATACCATAAGAAAAACGGACACAGACAGCAGTACACAGCTGTTAAGATCGACAAGATCAACGCATAAGCAGTGTCTGTATGATCAGGGTAACTGTTTATAAAACCGGAAGGCATGAATATGCAGGGGTCGATCTGTCCGGACATGCAGGATATGAGAACGCGGGACATGATATTGTCTGCGCGGCAGTCTCTGTGCTTGTCATTAACACTGTAAATTCTATCGAACGGTTTACAGAAGATAAGACGAGCTGCATTTCGGACGAGGAAACGGGAAGCATTCAGTTCCGTTTCAGAAACACCCCCACTCACGATGCCTCGCTGCTGTTTGATTCTATGCTTTCAGGACTTGAAGCGATAGAAGAGAATAGTGAATATGAACCATACATTGACATAATCTTCAAGGAGGTGTAGGTACCATGATGAAAATGAATCTTCAGTTTTTTGCTCATAAAAAGGGAGTTGGTTCTACAAAGAACGGACGTGATTCCGAATCAAAAAGACTGGGTGCGAAGAGAGCTGACGGACAGTTTGTAAAGGCTGGAAATATCCTTTACAGACAGCGCGGGACAAAGATTCATCCGGGCGTTAACGTAGGACGCGGCGGAGATGACACTCTGTTTGCACTGGTAGACGGCGTAGTAAGATATGAAAGAAAAGGAAGAGACAAGAAACAGGTTTCTATCTATCCGGCAGCTGAATAATCAGACTGACAGAAAAGTACGGAGAGAACTTTTCACTTGCATATTAAAAGGCACAGCCCCAGACTTTTTGTCTGGGGCTTTTGTCACTCATAAAAATATCACTTTGAGAACAGCACTTTTATACGAAAAAGGAGTAAATATGTTTGCAGACAGAGCGAAGATCTATATCAGATCCGGAAAAGGCGGAGATGGACACTGCAGCTTCCGCAGAGAGCTGTATGTTCCCAACGGCGGCCCTGACGGCGGCGACGGCGGCCGCGGCGGTGATCTGATTTTTGAGGTAGATGAGGGTTTGAACACTCTCGGAGACTACAGACATAAGAGGAAATACGCAGCCGGAGATGGAGAACCCGGCGGGAAAAGACGGTGCCATGGAAAAGACGGAAAGGATCTGGTTCTTCCCGTTCCTGAAGGTACCGTTATTAAGGAAGCTGTTACGGGCAAGGTCATTGCCGATATGTCCGGCGACAACCGGCGGCAGATTGTCCTCAAGGGAGGGAAGGGCGGTCTTGGAAACCAGCATTTTGCCACGGCGACCATGCAGGTGCCGAAATACGCTCAGCCGGGACAGCCTGCAAAAGAACTGGAAGTACAGCTGGAGCTGAAGGTTATCGCTGACGTGGGTCTGATCGGTTTCCCCAATGTCGGAAAATCCACCCTGCTGTCCAGAGTTACAAACGCAGATCCGAAGATTGCCAATTATCATTTTACCACACTGAATCCCAATCTGGGTGTCGTCGACCTGGAAGGGGCCAAAGGATTTGTCATGGCAGACATTCCTGGACTGATCGAAGGCGCTTCCGAAGGAGTAGGGCTGGGACATGAATTCCTCCGTCATATTGAACGGACTAAAATGATGATTCATGTGGTAGATGCCGCAGGTTCAGAGGGCAGGGATCCGGTGGATGATATATACAAAATCAATACAGAACTGGAAGCATACAATCCCGAAATCGCAAAGCGTCCGCAGGTTATTGCCGCAAATAAGACAGATCTGATCTACTCCCCGGAGGAAGATCCGGTAGAACGTCTGAAAGCAGAATTTGAGCCGAAAGGTATCCGGGTATTCCCGATCTCCGGAGCGACAGGAAAAGGCATCTCAGAGCTTTTATACTATGTCAGCTCTCAGCTTGATACTATGGACCGTACCCCTGTCGTATTTGAACAGGAGTACTTCCCGGAAGAGGAACTGATTTACGAAGAGCTGCCCTATACTGTAGAAGTAGAAGACGGAATGTATGTTGTAGAAGGTCCGAAAATTGAAAAAATGCTGGGGTATACAAACCTGGATTCCGAAAAAGGCTTTGCCTTTTTCCAGAAATTCCTGAAAGAAACCGGAATCCTGGATGAACTGGAAGCAAAGGGAATCCAGGAAGGCGATACCGTCCGGATGTACGGACTCCAGTTTGATTATTACAAATAGAAGGAGAGGACATATGACCACAAAGCAGAGAGCATATTTAAAGAGCCTGGCAATGAACATGGAACCTATATTTCAGGTTGGAAAATCAAGCATGACGCCGGGACTGACACAGGCCATATCCGAAGCGCTGGAAGCACGCGAACTGATTAAAATCAGTGTGCTGAAAAACTGTGCGGATGATCCTAGGGAACTGGCTGAGATTATTTCCGAACGCACCCGCTCCCAGGTCGTTCAGGTGATCGGGAAAAAAATTGTTCTGTACAGAGAAGGCAAGGATGAAAAAAAGAAAATTATCCTGCCTTTGTAAATATTTGTATAAATATTCAAAAGATAACAGATAAAAGAACAGATGACTAATTAAAGGAAGGAATATGAAATATGAAAATCGGAATCATGGGAGGAACTTTTGACCCAATTCATATCGGCCATCTGCTTCTGGGAGAATTTGCCTATGAGGATTTCGGACTGGATGAAATCTGGTTTCTGCCGAACGGCAATCCTCCTCATAAAGAGACTGCCGATACGGGCGCCTCACTGGATCACCGGATTAAAATGATAAAAAGGGCAATTCAGGGGGTATCGTATTTCCGCCTTAATCTGCACGAAGCAAATGCCTCAGAGCATTCCTATACTTATCAGACCATGCGGGAATTCAATCAGATGTTTCCGGAACATGAATTTTACTTTATCCTTGGTGCGGATTCCCTGTTTTCTATTGAGCAGTGGAAATATTTCCGGGAGATATTTCCGACCTGCACGATCCTTGCCGCCATGCGGGACGATAAGGATGCCCTGGAAATGCAGGATCAGATCCTGTATTTAACTGAAAAGTACGGGGCGCGCATCCGTCTTTTGCAGGCACCGCTCCTGGAAATCTCCTCAACAGTGATCCGGGAAAGAGCTTCCCGGAATCTGGGAGTGCGGTATATGGTTCCGGATTCCGTTGCCGAATACATTAAAATGAATCATCTCTATAAAAACGAAAGAAGTTGATACAGCATGACAGAGGAATTAAGAGAAATCAGCAGAAAACTCTCTAAAATACTGAAAAAAAACAGATATGAACACACACTGGGAGTAATGTACACTGCAGCCTCTCTGGCCATGTGTTACGGCGGGGATGTTCAGAAAGCTATGACTGCCGGGCTGCTTCACGACTGCGGCAAATATCTTTCCGCAGAGGATCAGATCAGGTTCTGCAAAAAGAAAGAAATCCCCCTTACAGAATCGGAACTGCAGATGCCGGCGCTTGTACATGCAAAACTGGGAGCATATCTGGCCAGACATGAATACGGAATTAAGGATTCTGATATACTGGATGCGATAACCTATCATACGACAGGACGCCCGGATATGACACTTCTTGAAAAAATTGTATATATTGCCGATTATATTGAACCGAACCGCAGAGAAATTCCCGGGCTTGAACAGATACGAAAGATCGTTTTTACCGATATAGACAGGGCTGTATGTCTTTCAGCCGGATCAACGGTCCGCTACCTCAAAAACGGAGGAAAAGCTGTTGACCCCATGACCATTAACACCTATAATTTTTATAAAAAGAAGGAGGATTGATATGGACCAGTCCAGAAAAATGGCACGGATCGCATGGAATGCACTGAACGACAAAAAAGGAGAGGATATCAAAATTATTGATATTACCGGCATTTCCGTGCTTGCCGACTATTTTATCATTGCAAACGGAACCAGTGACAGCCAGGTTAATGCCCTGGTAGATAACGTGGAAGAGGAGCTTCACAAAGCCGGCTATAGCCTGAAGCAGAGAGAAGGGCAGGCCTCCGGAAGCTGGGTGCTGCTTGATTTCGGCGACATTATTGTACATGTATTTGATAAAGAAAACCGTCTGTTCTATGATCTGGAACGAATCTGGAAAGACGGAAAGATAACGGATATAGCGGATCTGTAAATGAAGCTTTAACTTTCTGTTTCCGGATCTCCAGAAAGGCCCGAGGTGAATTCTCACCCGGGCCTTAAATTCTCGCTCATATACTATTTGAAAAAACGGAACACCCCGATCACTTTTCCAAGAATCGTAACTTCTTTTACAATGATCGGATCCATAAAATCGTTTTCCGGCTGGAGGCGGAAAATTCCTTCTTCCTTATAAAAAGTCTTAACTGTGGCCCCGTCATCTACAAGAGCGACAACCATATCGCCGTTTGATGCCGCGGGCGTCTCCTCAACCAGCACCATATCTCCATCCAGAATACCGGCATTAATCATGCTTTCTCCCTTTACCTTCAGAAGAAAAGTCTGACTGTTCGGCATAAAATCCACAGGAATAGGGAAGTAGTTTTCAATATTCTGCTGCGCAAGTATCGGCTCTCCGGCAGCAACCTGTCCCACAATCGGAACATTTACCATTTCTCTTCTGGTAAGATTAAAATTGTCATCCAGAATCTCAATTGCTCTTGGCTTCGTAGGATCTCTGCGGATATATCCATTCTTCTCCAGTGTTTCAAGATGTGAGTGAACAGAAGAAGTGGATTTAAGATTCACAGCTTCACAGATCTCCCGGACAGCCGGCGGGAATCCGCGCTCCAGAATCTGAGATTTAATATATTCCAGAATCTCCAGTTGTTTTTTGCTTATTTTACCCTGTGCCATATCGTCCCTCCGAACTTAATTCATATTATAAATATACTAACACAGTATATTTTAAAAATCAAACACTTGTTGCGAAAATATGTTCGATTTTTTCGGCGTTTCCTGTTGACAAACACATGTTCTTATCATATAATACATTACAGAACAGTTGTTCGTAAGAAATTTCTCATTCGAATACATGTATACAATTTTTCGATTCAGAAATTTATGGCTATTTTTTCAGTTTCAGGGGGTATTTTATAATGAAAAGGACAGTGCACAGGAAAAATCAGTTTATACTTCTGACAGTAACTTTTATTCTTATATTAGCAGCCAGTCTTGTCTTCGGAGCATTTTTCGTGTCGGCGCGCGAAGACAGATCAGCTGAAGCTGACAGTTATTATAAAAGTATCCGTATTCAGTCTGGCGATACTTTATGGGATATTGCTTCTGATAATATGACAGACGAATATGATTCCATAGATGAGTATATACAGCTCATAAAAGATACGAATGGTCTGGAATCTGATTATATACAGGCTGGTCAGTATCTTATAATCAAGTGCAGCAACTGAATCAGAATCATTTTTCAGTCTGCGAAAAAACAGGAAATATCGTTGAGAGCATTTTCCTGTTTCATTCACCCGGGTATCAATATACATCCCATATTGATATATAGAATATATGTACACTCCCGAGAAAAGCCGGAGATATACCAGGACAGGTATTTCCCGGCTTTTCTCATTTTTTCAGCCGTACATCCGCAGAAAGGATAGTGATAAAGCGGTTTTAATCTATACGACAAATACCGATTTTTCCAAAAGATCTGGACTAAAAGACTGTGTAATGCTATAATAAACCTGTTAAGAGGGATTGTATTTTAATTTATTAAAAGGGAGTAATAAAAATGGAAACATCAAAAGATACAAAGTCATATCACGAACAGAAATACATTGATAATACCCTGCGTCTTCGTTCAATATTAAAAACGCTTCCGCCTTTCGCGAAAGATTATTTCCGCGCCATTGAACCCACAACATCAGCAAGAACAAGGATTTCGTACGCATACGATATTCGGGTTTTCTTTCATTTTCTGATGGAAAATAATCCTGTTTATAAAAACTATTCTATCGATCAGTTTACCGTACAGGATCTGGAGCGTCTGGAAGCGGTTGATATCGAGGAATATCAGGAATATCTCAAAGTTTATGAAAATGATGAGAAAAAACAGATTACCAACACAGAAAAAGGCCTGGCAAGAAAAATGTCTGCGCTGCGAAGCTTTTACGGCTACTATTTTAAGCATCAGATTATCAGTAAAAATCCAACTCTTCTTGTAGATATGCCAAAACAGCATGATAAAGCGATTATACGGCTGGATACAGACGAAGTTGCCATGCTGCTGGACTACGTGGACCACGGCGGCGATAACCTGACCGGGCAGAGAAAGGCTTATTATGAAAAGACAAAAAACCGGGATCTGGCTATTCTCACTCTTCTGCTGGGAACCGGTATCCGTGTATCTGAATGTGTCGGTCTGGATATTCAGGATGTGGATTTTAAGAATAATGGAGTCAAAGTTACAAGAAAAGGCGGCAATGAGATGGTCGTATACTTTGGTGAAGAAGTTGAAAATGCCTTAAAAACTTACCTGTATACAACCCGTAAATCCGTCACTCCGCTCCCGGGCCATGAAAATGCTCTCTTCCTTTCCACTCAGCGAAGGCGGATGGGGGTTCAGGCAGTAGAAAATATGGTAAAAAAATACGCAAGGGAAGTCACGCCGAACAAAAAGATTACCCCGCATAAGCTCCGCAGTACATACGGAACCGCTCTTTATAAGGAGACCGGAGATATTTATCTGGTTGCAGATGTACTTGGGCACAAGGATGTAAATACAACGCGAAAACACTATGCAGCTATTGATGAAAACCGGCGCCGGCAGGCTGCTGGCGCAGTCAGGCTGCGCGATGTCTGATTTTACTACATATATTTCATATATATTCCTGCTTTTTCTTGTATTTATGATCTCCGCTTATTATAATATAAAAATGTGTGCAGTTGACAAAAGAAAGGAAATTATTATGCAGTTACAGAGACTCTTAAGCTTTGCAAGAAAAGCGGTTGATGAATATACAATGATACAGGAAGGAGACCATATCGCGGTGGGAATTTCCGGCGGAAAAGACAGTCTTACACTGCTCTGCGCTCTCCACGGTCTGAAACGCTTTTATCCTCAGAAATTTGAACTGAGCGCTGTTACCGTTGATCTGGGCTTTGATGATTTTGATCTGACTCCGATTAAAGATCTGTGCCACGATATGGAGATCCCATACCAGATTGTTAAATCCGATATATACCATATTTTGTTCGATATCAGGAAAGAATCAAATCCCTGCTCTCTGTGCGCTAAAATGCGCAAAGGCGCACTGAATCAGGCAGTAAAGGAAATGGGCTGTAATAAAGTGGCATACGCCCATCATAAGGACGATATCGTGGAAACAATGCTCCTGTCAATGATTTTTGAAGGGCGCTTTTATTCTTTCTCGCCAAAAACATGGCTGGACCGTATGGATCTGACTGTAATCCGCCCACTTATGTTTGTCGATGAAATGGATGTCATCGGTTTTAAAAACAAATACAATCTTCCTGTTGTAAAAAGCAAATGCCCTGTAGACGGCTACACAAAAAGACAGTATGCAAAGGAGCTGCTCCGGCAGATTAACAAAGATCATCCGGGAGCAAAAGAAAGAATGTTTCACGCAATTTTAAACGGGGATATAAAAGGATGGCCTCAGCGTCAGATCAGAACACGCTGACCAGGTATGATTTTCACAAAATCAGGAGAGTCCGCAAAGCTTTTCCGCAGCAGACTCTCCTGTAAAACAGGCCGGAACCCTGACCTACAGTTTCCGGTCTTCTTTTTTGATTTTTTCCTTCAGTGTTACATATTCTTCAATAATCTTAGCTGTTCCCTCTATACCAAGCTCCGAGCTGTTCAGACAGAGTTCATAGCTGTCGGCATTGGACCATTTTTTGTTTGTATAGTAATTATAGTAGCTTGAACGCTTTTTATCTGTTTTAACGATCATATCTTTTGCCTTGGCATCTGTAACATCATAGATTCTGGCAATACGGCGTATTCTGGCATCCATATCTGCATGAATAAAAACGCTTACCACATTGCTGTAGGATTCCAGCGCATAGTCGGCACACCGGCCTACGAGAATACAGGGCCCTTCATTGGCAATCTTCTTAATTGCGTCAAACTGTGCAAGAAATACCTTATGATTAATCGGCATATCCGTATATGTATTCCCCGAATATCCCATAGAATACGTATCCATCACAAGGGAGTAGAGAAAGCTGTTGGTCGGCTTTTCATCATGAGATTCAAAAATTTCTTCACAGATTCCACTTTCTTTTGCCGCTCTTGCAAGCATCTCTTTGTCATAGAGTTTAATGCCAAATGCTTCAGCAACTTTGTATCCGATTTCTCTGCCTGCACTTCCGAATTCACGTCCGATGGTTATAATAGTATTTGTCTTCATAGTCCGTCACTCTCCTTGTCGTTGATATCATCATTTTGCATAAAAAAATAATGTATATCTATTTACTATATGACTATTATAACGAAAACGACTTAGTATTACAATGAAATTGTTTGAAAATATTTTTTTAACACGGGAGTTTGACAGTTGAATAATTAAAAAAATACTTGCAGGCCGCATAAAACCTGCTTTTTTTGTGTCAAATTTTTAGTTTTTATATATGTTATTTTATGTTAATGTGTGGTATAATAAGGGGAAGGAG
>DXIU01000020.1 GCA_019112765.1 Candidatus Mediterraneibacter norwichensis
CCTCTGCGGCAGCTGCCTGCCGGTCCATTACATGCCGGTAACTGATCTGATAACCGGCCGTAAGAAGAGCCGCAATCAGCAGGAGTCCCGCCAAAAGGCCAATTACGTATTTTGTCTTCATCCGGATCCGCTCCTTTTTTAATTACAGTATTGGCCTTTTTTCTGTTTTCTATTCAGCAGTGTGCCCGGTGCGTCTATCTTTCTGCCGGCAGCAGATGCAGATGTTTGCAGAGCCGCAGCAGTCTCGCTCCCATAGGAAGTGCCTCAATATCATCCTCTGATAAAGTTCCTATTTTCAATACAATTACAAAATATACCACAACAGCTGCCAGAATTGCAATGATAGTAGGAATATATCTGCCTCCGATCAGCAGATCCAGCACCAGATGAACCGCATATGCCACAACCCCCATAACCAGGGCGGCGATCAGCGGTTTTACAAATGTATGTACAATATTTACCCGGAATCCGCATATCTTCCGTATCTTTCTCTGATTCAGATAACACATGCACAGTGCGAAAACAATATTACTGCATACAAGTGCATACACATTCATTCTGAATACGGTCATCATAATCACAAATGCGGCCAGATGGATCACCAGAGAAATCCCTGCGTTTTTCGCAGGACTGGACATATGGTTCAATCCGTGCAGAACAGAATTTGACACGGAAGACCATCCATAAAGGACAACCACAGCCGAGCCAAGCATAAGCAGATTGGCGGGTGTGGCGCCGGCATCATTATACAGCAGCACCATCAGCGGGGAAGCCAGAGCGATAAAGCCGACACCGCATGGAATAGTAAGAAACATTGTCAGCCGGATCGTCTGATCGATCTTGTAATGCACCTGTTTCCTTGTCCCTGCAGTCACCACTGCTGTCAGACTTGGCACAATAGAAGCGCTGAGGGCGTATGGAATCGCCATAGGCACATTGATCAGCGTATCATACTTTGCTGTATAAATTCCCTGCAGAGCCATGTATTCCTGTTCCACAAATCCCTGCGCGTCCATTATATGGTTGAAAATCGTCAGATCAAGAATCTGATTGATATTGTAAACCGCCGTACTCAGTATAACCGGCACAGCTGTAAAAACAAGTATCTTCAGAATATGAGAATAACTTTCTCTTCCTCTGGTCCGATCCCGTTTCAGCTGTTTTCTGATATTGCCCTTGTACAGCCAGAAAACAAAAATAAGAAACAGAAGCCCGGCAGCTGCTCCGGAAACCGTTCCGATAGTACTTCCGGCCGCGCCGTATGCCGGTCCCAGAAGTTCTTCTCCAGCCTTCTCCCCTGCTCTGGTTCCGATTCCGAAAAGAATACTTGCCCCCACAATACTGACCACCGCGTTGACCAGCTGTTCAATAATCTGCGAGATTGCAGTAGGAACCATTGTATTCAGTCCCTGGAAATACCCTCTCAGGACTGCCATAACTGCCACAATAAAAAGGCCGGGCGCCAGAACTTTCAATGCATATACGCTCAAAGGCGATCTCATTACATGCTCCGAAATAGCCCCTGCCCCGAAAAAGATGGCCAGCGTAATAATCAGGCCCACAATAAAAGCAAATACGAGAGAACACATAAATACCCGGAAAGCATTTCTGCGTTTTCCCGAGGCAACTCTCTCGGATACAAGCTTGGACACTGCCGTAGGCAGGCTGTAAGAGGAAAGCATCAGTGCCATTGCATAAACCTGATATGCATATCCGTAAAATCCGTTTCCTTCATCGCCCAGTATGTTCGCCAGCGGCACACGGTAGACAACTCCGATTACCTTGGTAATTACTGCCGCCGCAGCCAGAATGGCCCCCTGAACAAGATAATCATCTTTCTTCTGTTTTCTGTTTGTATGTGATTCCGACATATCTGTCCTCCTCGGTTTTATCCCAATGCAGCCTTAATAAACAGTTACCGCAGAATATTGACCTTTTCCATAATTCCACGCTGACGTTCTTCCATCAGACGCCGTTCTTCTTCTTCCATGTGGTCATATCCAAACAGATGCAGCATACTGTGCGCAATCAGGAATGCATACTCCCTCACCGGTGAATGGCCGTATTCCTCCGCCTGTGCCAGCACTCTATCTTTTGAAATAACAATATCACCCAGCATCAGTTCTCCCGTCTCCGGATTAAAAGCATCCTGCGGCTCGCTTTCCAGCCATGAAAAATCGCCCGGTCTGTCATATTCCAGCATGGGAAAAGACAGGACATCTGTAGGGCGGTCCAGTCCTCTTGCAGAACGATTAAGCTTTCTTATTTCTTCGTCTGTTGTAAGCAGGACACTGATTTCCGCCTCATAGGGGCAATTCTCGTATTCGAGAGCTGCTTCAATCACGTTTCCGGCAATCTCTTCTGCATTAAAGGGCAGAGGAGTTCCGCCCTCCTCTTCTATAAAGATGCTCATACCTTTCTCCTTCTGCTGTTCTTCTGTCTTGCACTGTTCTTTTCGTATTCCTCATAAGCCTTTACGATCTTCTGTACAAGCGGATGCCGGACTACATCCTTGCTGGTCAGCGTACAGATGCTGATTCCTTCAATGCCTTTTACGACCTTTTCCGCGACATCCAGGCCGGATACGGCGCCGGAAGGCAGATCCTTCTGCGTGGAATCTCCGGTAATAACAACTTTGGAGCCAAATCCGATTCTGGTCAGAAACATTTTCATCTGCGCAGGTGTTGTATTCTGTGCTTCATCCAGGATAATAAATGCATTGTCAAGTGTCCGCCCGCGCATATAAGCGAGCGGGGCCACCTCGATCAGCCCCTTCTCTGAATTTTTCAGGAAGCTCTCGGCTCCCATAATCTGATACAGAGCGTCATACAAAGGTCTCAGATACGGATCGATCTTGCTCTGCAGATCACCGGGCAGGAATCCCAGTTTTTCCCCGGCCTCAATCGCCGGTCTGGTAAGAATAATTCTGCCCACTTCATTCCGCTTAAAAGCTGTAATGGCCATAGCCATGGCCAGATAGGTTTTCCCGGTTCCCGCAGGTCCCAGTCCGAAAGTGATCATCCCATCGCGGATCGAATCCACATAACGTTTCTGCCCCAGCGTTTTGGGCTTGATCGGTTTCCCCTGCAGTGTATAACAGATCAGATCTTTATCTATTGCTACAATTCCTTCCTCCTGATCTTCAAATACCAGCGATATCGCATAATCCACATTCTGCTCTGTAATGGTATTTCCCCGCCTGGACAGCTCCACAAGCTGCGTCAGAATACGATATACCTTTTCTGCAGCTGCCTGTTCTCCAACAATTTTAAGATTTCCGTCTCTGGCAATCAGAGTAACGTGAAATGTCCTCTCCAGCTTTTTTACATATGCATCAAACTGGCCGAATACATTTGCTTCATGCTCGGCCGGTATCTCAATCATCTGTTCCGTCAGACTCATCCGATTCTTTCCTTTCAACAATTAAAATCTCCGTATCTGCTTCCTCTGTGATTTTTTCATTCAGGTATAATGTGCCTGAAGCAGATGCGGAATTCTGGTCCAGTTGTATTTTAACATTATTTTCTTTTATTTGAACACCTTTTTCTTCCAATTCCTCACAAAAAAGAGCAAAATCCGCGCTTAATATCTGCCGGATCTCCTCACGTGTATACTTTTCGGTTCTGAAAGAATATGATTTTGCAGTTTTTGCGCCCCAGGAAAAAGGCAGATAAAAATTCTCTCCAAGTCTGATCTGCTGCTCTTCTGTCAGGACTTCACTGTTTTCATACTGATTTTTCAGACTTCCCACTGAAAGAGTCCATCCAAAAATCCTCACAAAGCCCTGCCGGCTTTCTTTTCCGTCATATACTTTTTCCTGCCGGGTCAGGAGCATTGTATTTTTATATTCCATTTCTGTATCTGCATAGATATCCGCGTCAGACTGCTGATACTGATAGCCGGCTACCTCACCGCTGTCGCTGAGTACCTCAATTCTCCCGCAGACAAGGATATCACCTTTTTTAACTTCATCTCCCACATGCACCTGAGGGACGCCGGAGCGGGTTACAATTTCTGTAATCACGCCGTCTTCAGTGGCCACAAGATCTGTAGGATGCTCCTCCTGTGTTCCTGTTTCCTGGCCGTCATCCCGGAATGTATCCTCGCTTTCCTTGATCCGGATCTCCAGTCTGCTCCCGTCAATGGATGCAGATACCCAAACGATATCATTATATTCCTTTCGAATGGCTTTTACAATACCCTGACAGTCAACACGGCTTTTCAGCATAAACGGAGCCACGTTTTCCGACGCCAGGAAATCTGTCAGTGTGGAATCTGTCCATTTCTCATTCCCTTCAAAATGGATATCCCATATAAATACTGAATAAATCTTCAGCAGAACAGCGCACAGGATCAGTCCCGCAAAAAAAAGTCTGTGTTTCCGGTATCGCCGGAAAAAAAAGGGCAGTCCGATGCGTCTGACTATACAGATTTTTGTATGTGTTTTCCGGGCCAGAGGACGGATTTTCTTAAGCCCGGCAACAGACATATACATTTCGTAAGCATCTTCCGCAGGAGCAAGTCCCCAGATATAGATTCCATGATAACAGCACATATTCAGGAATCTTTCCGGAGAGTATCCTTCCACCCGGATTCTGACATATCCTTTCATACGGCGGATCAGTGAACGGATCAATCTCCTCTCCTCCCATCATTGAACTCAATGCTGTCAATTATGCCTGTTATTTTCATTTCATCATTCGTATAGTACTCAATATTCAGCCTTTTTCCTGTCATCCGCAGCTGTCCTTCCTTTGTCTGCAGCCGCATAAGGCAGTCTGTATATTCTATGATCCCCCTGTAATTTTCAACACATACTTCTGAAACACCCGTAATTGTAATAATCGATGCTCCGAGCACAACATCCCTGGGCATACTTGCAGCCGACGCAAGTCTCTCTCTGATCTGTTCCTTTTCCATAAAAACGCCACACATACGCCTTTTATAACCAGTATATGTGCAGCGTCTTTTCTCTTATTCCTAAAATATCCTGCGTCGGACAGTCAGTCAATTACAGCTTTGATAAGCGGCTCAGCTGCCGGCCTGGTCTCTGAAAATTCAAAGCATGTTTCCAGTTTTTTCCCGGCTTCTGCCAGACGGTTTCTGTCATTTGCGTGAATGACAGCAAGAGCTTCTCCTTTTTTCACATAATCTCCTTTTTTATGGTTCAGCACCAGTCCTACGGAAAGATCAACAGGGCTGTCCTTTTTCTCTCTTCCTCCGCCAAGCAGCAGGCAGACTTTCCCCACTTCTTCCGTATGGATATCACAGATATATCCTTCTCTGTCAGAAAGCAGCGGTTCCTGAAATGCCGCCTGAGGCAGACGTTCCGGATGGACCGCGTCATCCGGATCTCCGCCCTGGGCGCGGATAAATTCCTGAAATGTCTGAAACGCCTTTCCGCTTTTCAGCGAATCTTTCAGCATACACACCGCCTCTTCCGGGCTTTCTGCCTTTCCTGCCTTAACTGTCATATAGGAGCCAAGCACCAGAACCAGTTCTTCCAGGTCTTTCGGACCTTTCCCCTGCAAAGTAAGAATTGCTTCCTTCACTTCCAGCGCATTTCCTACTGCGTATCCCAGGGGCTGATCCATATCGGAAATAACCGCTGTCATATCTTTGCCTGCAAGTCTTCCTATGCTGACCATCTCTTCGGCAAGAGACCGGGCATCTTTCAGGCTTTTCATAAAAGCGCCGTCTCCGGTTTTTACATCCAGCACAATGGCGTCTGCCCCGGAAGCCAGCTTTTTGCTCATTATGCTGGCCGCAATCAATGACATCTGATCAACGGTTCCCGTGACATCCCGGAGCGCGTACAGTTTTTTGTCGGCAGGAGCAAGATTGGCAGTCTGCCCTGCAATTGCGATATGGATTGTATTTACATTATGCACAAACTGTTCCGGAGTCAGGCTGACGGAGAAGCCCTTAAAGCTCTCCAGCTTATCAATGGTACCGCCGGTGTGTCCCAGTCCCCGGCCTGACATTTTGGCCACCGGGACACCGACAGATGCAGCCAGCGGAGCCAGTACAAGCGAAGTCTTATCGCCTACGCCGCCGGTGCTGTGTTTGTCTACCTTAATGCCCCGGATGCCGGAAAGGTCCAGCATATCTCCACTGTGTGCCATAGCCAGTGTCAGTTCTTTTGTCTCTTCCGCGGTCATGCCCACAAAGCAGACTGCCATCATCATGGCTGACATCTGATAATCGGGGATCCTTCCGTCCGTATATTCACGAATCATCCACTGTATTTCTTCTTCTGACAGAGCATGCCCTCTTTTTTTCTTTACAATCAGATCACACATATTCATAAAAGATGCCCCCTTCCTTTCCTGCTTTTCTCTGGAGAATTAATAATCCAGGCAGGCTCTCTCAGTCACATACGGGCGTACATATGTATCCGCCACTGCCACATGAGCCGGATGAGATCCGTATACGGCAATATCCTCCGCCTTTTCCATAACACTTACAAGGGCAATATCATGTGTACTGGAAGAAAGCGGCTCATCGACAAAATTCATCTCCAGAAGTCCCGGCACTTTTCCTACCAGTGCATTCAGATTCTCCTTCATAGCTGCTTTCAGTTCCGGTCTTTTTTCCTCCGGAATCTCCGGTTTAAATTTCCACATTACAATATGATGTACCATAATTCATTTCTCCTTTTCCCATAATCTTTCTATATGTGTTTTTCTCAGAGTATCTGCTCTTCCTCCGGATTCCGTCCCCGCAGTCTCTGATAATAGAATCTCAGTTTTCCCACAAGAATGGTCAGATACCTGAGCACCGGTTCCGTAGCAATCGCGAATACCACAAAAAGCATAACACATTCTGTTGTCATTCCGGTTATGGCAAACAGATCATTCAGATAGATGCTGCAGAACAGAAGGCCTGCAATACATCCGCACAGAATCACTGTTCGAAGCACATTCAGCGGCGCGCTGATCTTATACAGAATCATAAAACCTACAATTGCCAGCAGCATGGTGGCTGCTGTCGATATATCGGTAGAATCCACATGAAAGGTCTCCCCGAATATAACAAGCGCTCCGACTGCCAGCGCATCTGTAATAGCCGCCGGCAATGCCTTCAGAAATACATTTGTAAGGAAATGTCCCTTGATTCTGTTCTTGTTCGGTTCCAGTGCCAGGAAGAACGCGGGAACGCCGATGGTAAACATGCTGATCAGTGAAATCTGGGACGGCTCCAGCGGATACGTGAACATAAACACCACGGAAATCAGGCTGAGCAGGAAAGAAAATATATTTTTTACAAGAAACAGCGTAGCCGATCTCTGAATGTTATTTACGACTCTTCTTCCCTCGAGCACAACCTGCGGCATGCATGAGAAATCAGACTCCAGCAGAACCAGCTGGGATGCCTGGGCCGCGGCATCGCTTCCGGAAGCCATGGCAATACTGCAGTCTGCATCTTTCAGAGCAAGCACATCATTGACTCCGTCTCCTGTCATGGCAACCGTGTGCCCCGCATCTTTCAGAATCTGTACAAACTTTCTCTTCTGATTAGGGGTAACACGTCCAAAAACCGTATTTTTAAGAACCGCATCCCGCATCTTTTCATCGCTGTCCAGCTCCGAGGCGTCCACATACTTCTCCGCATTTTCTATTCCCGCCTGCTTTGCAACTCTTGATACCGTAACCGGATTATCCCCGGAAATCACTTTTACCTCAACCCCCTGCTCCGCAAAGTAGCGGAATGTTTCCTCTGCCGCTTCCCGGACCGGGTTTGCCAGCAGAAGGAAGGCAAGCGGGGTAATACCGTGTTCCAGGGGCCTGCCGTCTATTTTTCCGTCATATGTGCCAAACACCAGTACCCTGGCTCCGGCAGAAGCATGTTCTGTTATTTCCTCAGCATAATCTTCATACTTTTCCCGCAGAACAAATTCCGGGGCTCCCAGCACATACGCACCATGAGAAAATGTGACACTGCTGTATTTTGTAGCTGAAGAAAATCCGGTTCTGGAAACAGGCTTTTCTCCGCTTGAGGACTGAAAATACTCTTTCACGGCTGCCATAGTGATATTATCTTTATCCATGGCGGCAGCAAAGTCTCCGATCATCATATTCAAAGGAGGCATAGTTCCGGAATCATACCTTTCTGTCGGAATAATATCCTGTACCTTCATAGTGTTCTCTGTGATCGTTCCTGTCTTGTCCACGCAAAGGACATCAACCCGGGCCAGAGTCTCGATGCATTTCATATCGTGCAGCAGAACCTTTTTTCTGGCAAGACGGATAGAGCTGACTGCCAGCGCCACACTGGCAAGCAGATACAGTCCCTCAGGAATCATGCCGATTACCGCTGCCACCATCGATGTGATGCTGTTACGAAATCCGTCATGCTGAACAAAAAATGCCTGCCAGAACAGGACAAAACCTATGGGAATGATGGCGATGCCTACACATTTCACAAGCTTGTCGAGGGACCGGATCATCTCTGACTGTTCTCCCTCCTGCATTTCTTTTGCCTGCAGAGTCAGCTTTGAAATATAGGAGTCTTCCCCTACTTTATCCAGCCTTGCATGACACTGTCCGGATACAATAAAACTTCCGGACATCAGTCTGTCGCCTCTCCTCTTTGTAATTTCATCCGCTTCTCCTGTCAGGAGGGATTCGTTTACCTGCACCTCACCCGCGCAGACTTCCGCATCCGCGCAGACCTGATTTCCCGCCCGAAAAATAACGATATCATCCAGAACAAGCTGCTCTGCATCAATAACATGCTTTTTTCCATCACGGACAACCGTAGCATGAGGCGCATTAAGCATGGTCAGCTTATCCAGCACCTGTTTCGCCCGGATTTCCTGTATAATCCCGATCAGTGTATTTGCTATAATTACCGGGAGAAAAGTAAGGTCTCGGAAAGATCCTACCAGACAGAGCATTACGGCAAGCACGGCAAAAATCAGGTTGAAATACGTAAATATATTTTCTCTTATAATATCATTTACCGATTTTGACGGAGGCTCTACCGCCCGGTTTGTCCAGCCGTGAAGCCAGTGCTCCTGAACCTGCGCCCCGGTAAGCCCTGTTCTGTAATCCGGTTTATATCGTGTTGTCTCTATTCGTCTTGGTCTCTGTGCTTCTGAACTGTTCTGTTTTTTTCTTAATGGCATATCAGTCTGTCTCCTCTGTCAGCATTTTATCCACATTCTGATTATCTCTCTTCTCCTCTGTCATGTCAATCTATAAAACCTGATGCATAAATTCCCGGAAGCCCACCCCGTCTTTAAAAAGCCGGCACACAGAAAATATATCTGTATCCCGGCTTTCTTCAATCAGTTTCTATTTTTTCTTCTTTTTTAACGCGCATTTAATTCCCTTGAGAATCTGAATGATCGGAATATTTACTGCAGCCAGTCCGTATACGGTCAGCAGCTGATAAATATTCAGCGTCTGCACTTTGAAAATATTGTGCAGTCCCGGTATCATCACAACTGCTGTAATCAGGGCCAGTCCAAGCAGGAATGCACCGATCAGATAAATATTGTTAAATATTTTTCTTGTAAATACAACCGGTCTGTCAGACTTGCAGTTAAATCCGTGGAACAGCCTTGCTGAACAGAGAGTTGCAAACGCCATTGTCATTCCAAGAGTCGTATTCGCTCCGCCCTGATATCCGATCAGGAAGGCAGCCATTGTCGTTGCTCCGATAGAAAGACCTTCTGTCGCGATCTTAAGCAGGAAGTCCTTTGTCAGGATCGACTCATTCATAGGTCTCGGCTTCTCATCCATTACATCTCTGGAACCGGGTTCCAGACCAAGGGCAATTGCCGGCAGACTGTCTGTCAGCAGATTGATAAACAGAAGGTGCACCGGCGCAAAGGGAACCGGAAGCGCTGCAATAGATGCATAAAGTACCGCAAGAATAGCGCCGAAGTTTCCGGACAGCAGGAACTGAATCGAGTTCTTGATATTCCGGTATATATTTCGTCCGTTCTCTACAGCTTTTACAATCGTCGCAAAATTGTCATCCGTCAGAACCATAGCTGCCGCGTCCTTGGAAACTTCACTTCCGGTAATTCCCATAGCGACACCGATATCTGCCTGCTTCAAAGCCGGCGCATCATTTACACCGTCGCCGGTCATAGAAACAATATTTCCTTTGTCCTGCCATGCACGTACAATACGTATCTTATGTTCCGGTGAAACACGGGCATACACAGAAATACCTTCCACAAAATCTTTCAGTTCTTCATCGGACAGTTTGTCAATCTCTGCGCCTTCACACGCCTCAGACTCGTCCTCAAGAATACCGATACGTTTGGCAATAGCCGCTGCGGTCACCTTGTGATCACCAGTGATCATAATCGGACGAATGCCTGCCCTCTTACATTCTGCCACCGCTGCTTTTGATTCTTCTCTCGGCGGATCCATCATGGCAATCAGTCCGATAAATATCAGATCATACTCGTCATCCAGAGTAAGCTCCTCTTCGTCTGACACAACTTTGTAAGCAAACGCCAGTACACGGAGTCCTTCTCTTGAAAATTTCTGGTTCTGGTTCTCAATTTTCTTCCGGTCTTCCTCTGTTATCGGACGTACTTCACTTCCGATCTGAATCTGGGTCATACGGTCAAGAAGCACATCAACGGCTCCCTTGATCAGCATGGTCGGGATTCCTTCCATTGTATGTTTCGTAGACATCAGTTTCCGGTCACTGTCAAAGGGATTCTCGCTCTCCCGCGGATATTTGGCACGAACAGCTTCCGGATCCAGTCCAAGCTTGCTGCCCAGATTGATCAGCGCGGTCTCTGTCGGGTCTCCGATTTCCACACCATCTGTATTTTTCGAATCATTGCAGAGCATACTGCTGATCAGCAGACGGCTCTGAGAAGGATCATTTACATCTACATCTGCCGCTTTGATGCATTTTTCATCTACATAATAGTCTTCAACCGTCATCTTATTCTGAGTAAGTGTACCGGTCTTATCAGAACAGATTATGGATACGCTTCCCAGCCCTTCCACAGCCTGCAGTTTACGCATAATTGCATGCTCTTTCGCCATCTTCTGAGTACCAAAAGAAAGCACAATGGTAACAATTGAACTGAGGGCTTCCGGAATGGCTGCTACTGCAAGGGCAACAGCAAAGAGGAAGGCGTCAACCAGGTCATCTCCTCTGAAAATGCTGATTCCGAACAGAATCGCGCAGAAGATCAGAATCAGAATAGAAAGTTTCTGACCGAACTGATCCAGATTGATCTGAAGCGGAGTCCGTTTCTCAGAAGTTGTCTTCAGAAGACTTGCAATCTTGCCTACTTCTGTCTCCATACCGATTCCGGTAACTACAAATGCTCCTCTTCCATATGTGACAAAACTTCCGGAATAAACCATATTCAGGCGGTCACCAAGCGGAACTTCCTCAGCGTCAATTACATCCGTTGTCTTTTCTACGCCAAGGCTCTCACCGGTCAGCGCGCTCTCATCCACTTTCAGGCTTGCACATTCCGTAAGACGGCCGTCAGCCGGAATATAATCACCTGCGTCCAGCATGACAATATCGCCTACCGTAACCTCGGAAGAAGGAATCTGAACCTCAGTACCGCCACGCAGCACCTTGGCCTCCGGTCCGGAAAGTTTTTTCAGACTTGCCAGCGACTGCTCGGCCTTCACTGTCTGTACGGTTCCAAGAATTGCGTTCATTGTAATTACAATCAGAATAACAACTGTACTTTCCACCTCTCCGATAAAGCCGGATACAATAGCCGCAATAATCAGAATAATAACGAGAAAATCTTTGTACTGTTCAAGAAAAATCTGTAGAACTGTCTTTTTCTTTCCTTCCACAAGTTCATTTGGCCCGTATTTTTCCTGATGTTCCAATACCTGTTCATCGGTGAGTGGTTCAAGAGAACCATTGACTTCCATAATTGTCTCTTCACCGGTCATTTGATAATACTGTTTCATCTCTGCCTCCTTCTTTTACTTTGCAGTGCAATAAAAAATGAGCCTTCTATTGCACAACGTTGTTATGTAATGCAATAAAAGTCTCACCGTTTAATCACGATACGGATGGTATACACCCATCGTACTGACGATATCGCAAACGCCTTATTCCAGCGCCAGTTACTCCCTTTTATCAAAAGATAATATAATTGATTTTCCTGTTTCTGTCAATGAATTTCACAAAATTTTTACCGTTTTCCCGTATGTGCAGCACGGGAGTTTGACAGTTGAATAATTAAAAAAATACTTGCAGGCCGCATAAAACCTGCTTTTTTTGTGTCAAATTTTTAGTTTTTATATATGTTATTTTATGTTAATGTGTGGTATAATAAGGGGAAGGAG
>DXIU01000021.1 GCA_019112765.1 Candidatus Mediterraneibacter norwichensis
GAAAGAAAAAGAAGATCATTATTTTCCACATGCAGAGAGGACAGCTTCATTTTTTTCGCTTCCTGATTCACTGCGGCATAACGATATCCTTTGATTTCCAGCACCTCCACTGTAGTACGGGAGCGCTTGGCCGTATTGAGCATCAGAGGATAAAAAGCATGAATGATAACGTTAATCTGATAAATCAGATATTTTATCTTCCCCCACAGGTGTTCATGCTCCGGCGGATTGCCCCGCAGGCGGTAGGAAAGCAGAATATTCTGAAATTCTTCCATAAGGATAGGCAGTATCCGGTAGGCATAGGAAATAGAAAAGGAAAGTCTTTCCGGACATCCGTACCACATCAGACCATTTGCCAGTTTATCCGGATCCATACCGGAAAATACCGTAACAGAAGCCAGAGATACCGTCGCCACCTTCAGGGTCAGTACCAGCAGCGGCGCAATGGCAGAAGCATCGCCGCCAAACAGCAGTGTGACAATCAGCAGATATCCGGTCTGGGAGAACACGCCCAGCACAAAGAGGAAAAGCACCAGACCCGCCACCTGCGCCAGCAGGGTGGTAATTGTCACAAGAAGAAAACATCCTATCAGAAAATTCAAATCATTTACAAACCAGGGAACAAGGCCGAAAAACAGATACCAAACCAGCAGAATTCTCGGATCCATTCCTGCAATCACTGTATCATTGTTGCCATAGGCATTCTTCAGCACCTGATTGCGGAGAAAATCAACAGAAAGCTTATCCAGGATGTTCTCCGACAGTTTATCAGTTATTTTCATATTCAAGACTTCTCCCTTCAAATCCGTTCAGAAAATCATCTATTGTATAGCACAAGGCTTCCGGACTTACAGCCTTCCCCAGGGAAAATATTTCCGGCGGCCGAATACCGACTTTCTCTATTACTTCATGATTTCCAAACACTTCGTCTCTGCTGCCGTCTGCAGCCACCTGGCCGCCGCACAGGACGATGATGCGATCCGCCCACTCACACACAAGCTGCATGTCGTGGGTAGCAATCACCACCGTTTCTGTGACTTCTTTCATATCCTTTAATGTCTCCATAATTTCTTTCCGCGTGGCGATATCAAGATTGGCAGTAGGTTCATCCAGGAGCAGAATTTCCGGTTTCAGAGCCACACCGATGGCAAGGCTGGCACGGCGCATCTGTCCGCCGGAAAGCAGCCGCCCATCCCTGTCTTTCAGTTCCGTCAGGCGGAACTTCTCCAGCAGCTCCTCTGTACGCCGGATGCTGTCCGCTGTATGGCGTGCTTCCATTGCATAGGAAATATCTGCTCCTATGGAATCCTTGATAAACATATCTTCCGGATTCTGATAGACTATGGAGATTTTCTGGGACAGTACTTCAGGTTTTATGCTGCGGATGCTCTTCCCGTCCAGGAACACATCCCCCGAGGAAGGCTTCATCAGGCCCACCAGCAGCTTCATTATGGTGGACTTTCCGGCACCGTTGGAACCAATCAGAGCAATCTTGTCTCCCTTTCGAATGTCCAGATTCAGTCCGGAAAATACAGTATGAGGCGCGCCCTTAACACTCCGGTAAGACACCGAAACCTCCCGGAACGACGCGGCCGTCTCCCTGTCCTGCTTTGCAGAATCCTTTTGTTTCATACTGCAGAAGCTTCTTTTCACAAACAGCTTCTTTCCTTCCTCTATGGTAACGGGAAGTTTCAGACCGGCATCCAGCCGTCCTTCCTTCTGCATTCTGTGGGCTGCAATGGTTACCTGAGGCGGGAAAATATTGTAGCTTTGCAGCTCTTCCACGCGCTGAAGAGCTTCCTCCGTCGGCAGCACCCATTGCAGGGAACCATCTTTCAGCAGCATGACATGTTTGCAGAAATCCGCAATATATTCTGTGTGATGCTCAATGACTATAATCGTTTTACCGTATTTTTCATTCAGTTCACGCAAGACGGCATAGATCTGATCCGCATGTGCCGGATCAAGCTGGGCAATGGGCTCATCCAGAATCAGAATCTCCGGCTGCAGGGACAGAGCGCCAGCCAATGCCAGCAGATGTGTCTGTCCGCCGGAAAGCTGCCATATAAAATCCTGTTCTTTTCCCCTGAGCCCGCACTGCTCCAAAGCCTGCATCCCGCGTTCCCGGTAATCCGGCATGGCATAATTCAGGCAGGCATAGGAAGCATCGTCCAGAACCGTGGGACGAATAATCTGGTTTTCAAAATCCTGATATACATATCCAGCCTTCCGGGCAAGCGTGCCCACATCCGTTTCCTGAGTATTTAAGCCACAGACATGGACAGAACCCTGAAAATCGCCACTGATAAACTGCGGAATCAGCCCATTGAGTGACTTGCAGAAAGTGGACTTTCCGCAGCCGTTGTTTCCCACAATGGCAAGAAAGTCCCCTTTCTCAATGGATACCGTGATATCTTTCAGCACAGGCTGAACCGCGCCCGGATAGGAATAGGTCAGATGCTCTGTTTCTATCACATTCATGTTGTTCAAATCCTTTTTTCCGCGAGATTATTTTCTGAGTGTTTTCTCATAATAATCACAGCTGCCACTGCCACAGCTGCCGCTGCTGTCATTCCCACTGCCATGGCAGAAGCGCTTTCCGCCCAGGCCGCTTCCCAGTCAATCAGACTCAGACCATTTTCCGCCATAAATTCTGCGCCAACAGCACAGGCAAAGGCTGCTGCGCATCCAAGAACTGTTTTCCAGCCGACAGAAGCAGATGCTGTCCGCTCTGTTCTGGGCTGCATTCCCAGCAAAGGCTCAATTTTCCCGTAAAGTCTGGGTACTAAAAAGAGTGTAGGCAGAAGGCAGAACAGAATGCCGGAAAACAGCAAATCATTCAGAAATGCAAAGCCTTCTGTAAAAAATACACTTTCCGGAAGACCTGCCACCGCCTCAAAATCTTCTACTGCAAACTGTACCTTCAGAACATCTACAATAGTTCCCAGAAGAAGCTGAATGGCTGTTCCTCCAAAAGCTGCAAGTCCTACCATTTTTCGATTTCTAGGATCGGAGACCAGACGTCCTGCAGCATACACGCCGATAGTAACAGTAATAAATTTTTCCAGTTCTCCCAGGCCTCCAAACTGACCCAGCATGATTTCACTGAATACCAGCTCTCCGGTCGCTGCTCCCAGGGCGACTGAAATGGGATCAAACAGCATGGCCAGTGTCAGAGGAATAAACAGAAAATACTCCACAGAAAATTCCACAATACCGAGCTGAAATTTGGGAATCAGCTCCGTAAAAAGAGTTGCCAGTCCATAAAGGGCCATTGTCAGTACAAATACCATCAGTTTTTGAGATTGATTTGCCGACTGTTTGTTGATTGTTGACATCATACTACCTCCTGCTATTGTAGCTTCCTTGTTTTCATAAGAACAGTTACAATTATGCCTGGGTAAAGTAAAGTCTTCTACAGAAGCTCGGTAAAATGCTTGTAAAACTTTCATGGATTCCTGATTATGAAACTAAAATTTCCCGTCTTACAAGTTCCGCTCCAGCCTGCTCTTCATCAAATATTTCTATGTCAATTTATATTTTTACATAAGCAAAACAACGGACCAGAAATACGCAAGGCAATTCTGCCTGCAGTCTCCTGATCCGTTGTTCTTAGTTTTTTATTCTATTCTGTTTTATAATTAAATCATACTGACAGTGTACAGATATTTAGGCGTTACTTCTTTGCTTCCTGAATAAAATATTTTGCTCTTTCCGGATCGATGGGATTTTTCATATCTCCATTTTTAATCCAGGTTGCTACCGAAACTCCGTCATAATACTGCATCAGTTCATGGATGTTGTCACCTGTAGCTCCGCCCCCCAGGTAAATGGGCACGTCAGGCACCTTTTTTCTTGCCTCCTGTACCATCTGAATACTTTCCTCAGGTGTCTTTCCCGACATAAACAATCCATCCGCAAAAGCTTCGTGGATACATTCCCATGCGGCATCTCCCACCGTTTTTCTGCCAAGGGGAATCCCATGTACTTCATATACATCTGCGTACACCGGGACCTTGGAGCCTGTCCGTTTTCTCAATTCGGCAATCTCTACGCATTGTCCCTGAAGAATTCCTGCGCTCGTAACATTGGCTCCCGTAAACAGATGCTCAACTCTCACAAAATCTGCTCCTACGGCATCTGCCACTGACAGACCTGCCACTCCGTCCCAGTTCATGAGAATTCCCATGACGAGTTCCGGAAACCGCTTTTTGATTTCGTAGGAGATTCTTGTCATATACGCTATCGCTTCCGGTCTGGATATCTGACGAATGGGCATGTCATTCATATTCTGTATAATAACCCCGTCAAAATGATTCTCTGCCACCATTTCCGTCTCTCTTAATGCGATCTCTACAATTTCATCAATTCCTTTGTCTCTATGACGATAACTTCCCGGAAGCGGCTCCGGCTGTATCATAGATAAAACAAGCTTCTCCGTTCCGCCTAACTGATTCATCTCATCACTCTCCTCTTAATTTTCTGCTGTATTCCATGCTCACCGTATACATCTGTCCCGATGGAATCACTCCCTGTTCAGTGACAAAGGCTTTAATAAATTCCGGTTTTACACCGACCAGTTCAGGCGTTATAAAGTCAATGGAATCTTTCTCCAATTCTGCCTCCCACTTTTCTGAGAGTTTTTCTTTCAAATCATCATATACTAATTTTTTCTTTTCTCCTGTAACAGGCCGGATATCCAGCTTAATCATAGGGGTCAGAAAATACAGCGGTATTTGAAAGTAATGGCAGACCAAACCCACGATATCAGAACCTGTCGTGTTAAATCCTGTTCCATCGGGATAGAAAGTTTCTGCTCCCATAAACGCCGCACCGCATCTTCTGAGATAATACATAATCGAAGCATCCGGTATAAACTTGATTTTATGTCCAGCCTCCTGGCACGCCTTTACAAAGGGACGGCCTCCATCAATGATACGGCTCTCGGCAATATAAATTTCATATTGTTTGTCATTGTTTTTTAAACCACGAAGAAATTTTTCTACTGTGCTGGAATAATCATAGACAAAGATTCTCTCCATATTCTCAGCAAGCCGTACTGCATACTTCACGCACAGTTCCACCGCTTCCGATGCAGTATTTTTATATCCGTTCTTTGTCCGGAGAATTTGTTCCGCAGCTGTCTTAAGGTCCATATCCCTGCAGGAACGGATATCATGAATCATGAGATAAATCGCATTGCTGACTGCCTGACTCGCTTCGCCTCTTGTCTCGATAAAGTACTGCGACACCTGCAGTATTTCGTCAATCACCTGCGCAGATGTTTTCTTTTCCCTGAGTCCTCTGTTTACCAGAGCCTCTATCATATCACCAACCATCGCTATATGATTGCTGGCTCCCAGTACCCTTTGTTCCACAATATCATCGAATGCGTTTCTTGACTCTTCCGGCAGAATATTTCTGATCTCGTTTTCTCTCATACTCCGGCTCCTTTATTTACGTAATTTCAGTATCTTCTCAGCATTCTTTCCAAACATAGCTTCCCGATAAGCGTCATCCAAATGAAACATATCAAACACATCCAGAGAGCAGCGAGTCAGTCTTTCCGGCCAGGAAGAACCAAACAGCATTTTTTCCTTGGGAACATTCATCGCCGCTTTTTTCAGAATCTGGACCTCATACTGATTTGATGTTTCCAGATAGATATTGGAATATTCCAGCGCCAGATCCACACATCCATATCCATAATCAAAGCAGCCCATATGGAGAAATATAAAATTCAGTTCCGGATGTCTTTTTACATGGCCAAGCCATTGCTGTGGCATGGAACGGGAACCTATCCCTGAAAAAATTTTTACAGGCACCTGCTTTTTGGCTGCCTCCTCAAGGACTGCCTCTACTCCTTCACAGGAATCAGGATAATATCCATGCTCAAGGGAATTCAGTTCCAGCATCACAATCCCCGGAAGACTCAGAGCCGCTTCTGCTTTCTGTGCACAGTCAGCTTCCTTTGGATTTATCACGGCACATCCTGCCAGACAGTCCGGATGCCTGGAAACCAGTTCGGATATGTACTGATTTCCTTCTTCTATCGATAAACCTTCCAATGTGGATACCACACGAAAATCCACCTTATTTCTTTTCATATCCGCAAGGAGTTCTTTCTCTTCTGTCTCCGGATGATCATAATTCCTTTTTATATGTGAGTGGATATCGATAATCATACTTCTTCCTCCCCACTAGCCTAAGATACCGCAATATGCACCTATGATACCTACTATCATAGTCACAAGAATCAGTTTTACAGCAGAAATTTTCTTCTTGGAAATCAGCCAGTACATAACTCCTGTATAAATCAGACCAAGTACTCCCGGCATCAGACCATCCAGAATTTCCTGGATATTCAGAACTGTATCTCCACTTGTATATTCCAGAGGTATATTAATTACAACAAGTGCCGGAATGAATCCGCCTACAATTGTAAACGCTGCAATCGCTGCAAGGTCAGAAATTTTGCTGATCAATCCGCTGGATTGAATGGTCTGTACGAATTTAACTCCCTGCTTATATCCCTGAAAAACACCAAGATAGCGTACACCCAGAGATACAATCGCCATTCCGATTACAAAGAAGAGAGGTCCAAACCATCCCAGTCCTGAATTAATAAAGGATATGGCAAGTCCGGCAAGAATCGGTCTTGCAGTTCCATTCAGAAGAGAGTCCCCAAGCCCCGCAAGAGGTCCCATAAGCGCTGTCTTTACTGCATTTATGGAATCCGGATCAATGTCTCCCTCTGTAGCATATCTTTCCTCCATGGCGGCTGCCACACCTACAGGAATCGCTGAGGTAATATCATTCGTCAAAAAATACTCCATATGTCTTGCATAAGCTTCTCTTTTTTCTTCCGGATCATCATAGTATTTCTCGATGACCGGCATCATCGCTTCGGTAAATCCGGCATTCTGCTGCCTTTCATAATTGTTGGCGCCACGAATAGTCAGCTGATGTAAGAATACTTTCCAAAGATCTTTATTTGTAAGTTTTGCACTCATATCTTTTCTTCCTTTCTTCTCTTCATTCCTTATGCCTTACGCTTTTTCATCTGCAATCTTGAAATAATAGAACATTGCTACGCAAACAACCGCAAACACTGCTATGCCCACCATGTTGATGCCCAGATAAGATGCCATAAAGAATCCCAGAAGGCAGAACGGCCAGAACTTCTTTGCCTTAATGGAATTCAAAAGAAGCGCAAAACCGACAGCTCCAATCATACTTCCGCCTACAGACAGTCCCGTGATTATTTTATCGGGGATTGCATCGATGATTCCCTGCACATACGCAGCTCCAAAATAAATGGCAAGGAACGTAGGAACTCCATACAAAATTGCATTGACTGCCATCGGCAGTACCAGGTTATTTAAAACAATCCCTCTTGTATTGAGTTTTTCTGCTGCTTTTTCCACACGATGCATAAAGAAGACATTGATAACCGAATTCTGCACAGTCTCTGCCACCTGTCCGATAAAGGAAACGGGAAGGGCTGTCGCAACCGCGATATCTGTTCCGCCGCCTGCAAGAATCGCAATACCTGTTGCAATCGCCGTACTGATTGTAGGGTTTGGGGGGACCGCTGTCCCAACGAAAATAACTGCCAGGAACATCAGTTCGACCGTAACACCGACTGCAAATCCGGTCTGTACATCTCCCATAATGAGACCCACCACCGGGCCTACTACCACTGGCCGGAAAATATGAATCTGTGTGGTATGAGAATCAATAAACGCTATTGTCACAAACACTGCCACTAAAAATGCCTGCATAAATAAACTCATAACTTTTTCCTCCGTATTAAATCAGCTTACTTTTCTTCAAAAGTTCCATAACATCCTGGCTTCGCTCATTCGGAACGGCACGGACTTCCATCTTCACGCCCTGATCATAGATGGATTTTATGTTTTCCACGTCTTCCGGAAATACCCACATATTTCCAAGCACTTTTGTCTTGCCCTTTTTCATATTCATATTTCCGACATTGATAACCTGATCTGTCAGACCGGCCCGAATGAACTTCAATGCCTGTTCCGGTCCTCTCACAAGCAAAAGTACTTTTCCGTCATTTTCTTCAGAATCAAGATAAGAAATGGCATCATCCACGCTGAATATTTTCAGGTTTATAGAGTCTGGAGTTGCCATTCTCAGCAGAGACTGCTGAAACTCATCTTTCACAGCCTTATCATCTGCCACCACGATTGTTTTGGCATCAGCATATGCAATCCATGCTGTGATTACCTGACCATGAATCAACCGGTCATCAATTCGAAATACGCTTACTTTCATCTTAAATACCCCCTTTTTATAACTGGCTTAAGCCAATCATGTCTCCCATTTGTTCCTGAAGAGAAGCTGTCAATTCCTGGAGCCTTACATCCCCATTCTGCGACTCCATAAGTGCTGTAATGAGAATAGGAAGATTCATTCCGTAAATAACCGCAACATTATCATTTTTGAAAGAATATCTGGAAACCACGTTAAACGGAGTGCCGCCTTTAATATCACAGAAGATCAAATACTGATTATCATTTGAAACATCAACAATTTTACTCCGGAAAATTTCGTCCAGTTCATCCATCCCCATGTCCACTCCAAAAGTGACAGCTTCCAGATTCTCCTGTTCCCCTATCAGCATTTCTACAGACTGTATCAGTCCTTCCGCAAATCCTCCATGTGATGTCAACAAAATATGCAGCATTTTTATCCCTCCATTCTCCAAAGATACTCTGCGTTTTTATGGAAAATATACTCAAGTTTCTCTTCCGGAATATTCAGTTCATAGAACTTTTCCACTTCAATATTAACCGGTTTATAAGGCCAGTCTGTTCCGAAACATACTCGTTCAGGACCCAGTATATCAATAGCTCTCTTCAAAACTTCCACATCCATCTGGCCTGAGGTTTCCACCCAGACATTTTTCAAATCCTTTACAGCCTCAATGGTAGAAAGTCCAAATTCATAGTATCCGATATGCGTAAATAAGAAATCAATTCCAGGAAATTTCTTGGCGTATTCTACCCATGTATATGGTGTGGAAAAGGGTGCTGTACCCACGTGTGTCTGTACATGTACTCCATACTTCTGAATTTCCTCCAGAATGGGTATTAAAGCCGGTGTGTTATCCGGATAATATCCATGCTTCCAGGAATGAAATTTAACACCATTCATATGATACTCTCCCAGGCACCGGTCTACTTCGTCAACCGCATCTTTGGCTTTCGGATTAATGAATGCATACCCTTTAATCACGCCCGGGAACTTCTGCATCGCCCGGTACACCAGATCATTCTGTTCACGGCTGGAAATGCCAGATAAACTGCTGATTCCGACCTTTGAAATTCCATACGCATTTAAATCGTTTATCAGTTCTTCCGGTGTGTTTTCATCGCCTGAACTCGTCTTCCCCAAATGCGAATGAATATCATAGATAAGCATTTTACTCCCTCCTTTAATGTATTAACATTATAATATAATAACATTATAATTAAATGATATTGTTTTGTCAACTATTTTGTAGAAACAAACAAAAAAATATGCTTGAAAATTACTTATTTAGATAATTTTCAAGCATATCCCTATTTGTCCTGTATAAAATTATTGTATTATTGCCAGTAACGCCTTCCCGCTTCCATTCCCAAAGTCATGTCTTCATCTATGATTTCTTTATCAGTCTAAGCGCAATTCTACTTTATACTGATAACATTCCGGATTATAAAACATTTCAACGTACTCGAATGGTTTTCTATTCCCTGTATAAGTAACCCTTTCTTTATGGAACACTGCAGTTTTAGACGGAAGGCCCAAAATATTTAATATTCTTTCTGATGGCGTCTTCACTTCCAATATTTCGCATGCAGTGGTAGGCACAATCCCATTTTCTCTTAGCAGTGCATATAATGATACGTCAGGCAGGAACTGTTCCGCTCTAAGAATTAAGCCAGCTGTTTTCTTAATGTATGCTTTGTGAAGCCCTACCACCATGTCCTGACAGTACCGTTTTCTTTCAATATAATAGACGCTTTCTTCTTCGCCTAATTCCAGCTGGTCTGCGACTTTTTTTCTGGGGATAAGTTCCTGAAAGTCAAGAAGCTCCGAACTGGCTTGTTTTCCATAAAGATGCATATCATCTGTAAAACTCGTCAGCTTTCTCATATCATATAAATGCTTCGAATGACAGACAACTGTACCTTTTTTACCCCGGTTCTTTTCAACGATTCCTTCCTGTGCCAGCATTTCAACTGCACCTCGGACCGTTATCCGGCTTACGCCATAAATCTGCTCCATTTCTTTTTCTGACGGAAGTTTCTCTCCTTCCCGCAAGACACCTGACTGTATTTTTTTCAAAATATCCAGATAGATCTGATAATGCAGGGGAACCTTTATCTTTTTGTCAATGATAGATTCCACTTTTTTACCTCCTTGCAATATAATGTTATCATATGATTATTATAACATTATATCCAAATAAGATCACCAGATTTTTTAAATATTTCCAATACCTTCTTAATTACATCAGCCTCTTTCCACGAACAGGATTTACACACTCGCTCAGACTTCTATGCCTCTGCATGAAATAACCAATCTGTTGAAAGGCCGGATAACAGCAATCCCGCCAGCCCCATGTAAAGCATGGAATTTGCCGGATTCGATGTTATTGCGCATGTCCCGGTACTGCAGCCTACGAAACGATAATAGAGATAACCGGCAAGCATTCCGCCCGCCGCGAAAAAAACCGGACGAATCCATTTTATGATTTTCCTTTTCATTCTGAACCCTCCTGCAGGTATATTCAGCCATTTTCCGCCAGATACTGCTCTGCATAATGCGCAGCCACAGCTCCGTCGGCTGCTGCCGTGATAATCTGACGCAATGCCTTAGTACGTACATCACCTGCCGCGAATACTCCGGGCAGATTTGTACGGGTGGTCTCATCAGCAATAATATATCCGTTCTCATCCAGATCCACCTGTCCCCGCACCAGGTCTGTTGCCGGAGAACGACCGATGCTTACAAACAAGCCATCTGCCTTTAGCTCCGTCTCGTTTCCTGTCTTTACATCACGTACTCTGATTCCGGAAAGCCTATCTTCTCCTATGAATCCGGTAACCTGACTGTTCCACAGAAATTCTATATTTTCAGCTTTTTTCAGCGGCTCATGATAAATCCTGGACGCACGCAATGTATCCCTCCTGTGAATAAGAATGACTTTCTCACAGATTTTGGACAGAATCATGGCATCTGCTGCCGCAGAATTTCCGCCTCCCACAATGGCTACCGTTTTTCCCTTATAGAACATTCCATCACATGCGGCGCAGTAAGCCACGCCCTTGCCAACCAGCCGGTCTTCCCCGGATATTCCCAGATGTTTATGATTTGCCCCTGTGGACAAAATGACTGTCTTTGCCAGAAAAGTACCTTCACTCGTCTGAAGCTGTTTGATTGGCCCTTTCAAATCTGCGGAATACACCTCCGCCAGTTCTGTTCTGGCTCCGAACCGTTCTGCTCCGGCCTGCATTTTTTCTCCAAGCTCAAACCCGTCAATTCCTTCCTCAAATCCAGGATAATTGTCCACCTGTGTGGTCTGCGTCATCTGCCCTCCTGCGGACAGTTTCTCCAGCACCAGAGTATCCAGTCCGGCGCGGGTGGCATACAAAGCTGCTGTATATCCACCGGGACCGCCTCCAATCACGATCACATCATAAATGTGCTCCATGTCAACTCCTCCATTCTTCTGTATCCCCAGCCCGTAACGGCTTTTATATCAGCCCTGCTGAGTCTCACAATGTCTCACTGATAAAATTCTCAATAGCTGCTTTCGAGTCCGGCGCGACCACAGAACCAATGGCCTGTCCGCCTCTGTAAAGTACAAGTGTGGGAATCACTTCAATCTGTTCTTCATCCGCCAGTGCGCCTTCTTCATCAATATTGATCTTTGCCACTTTCAGCTTTCCCTCATACTGCTCTGCAATTTTATCATAAGCTGCACTGATTCTTCTGCAATAGGTACACCACGGTGCCCAGAAATCCACAAGTACCGTTTCACCCTGATTCATCATTTCCCGAAACATTTCTGTATTCATATTTATAGCTGCCATATCTCCAGCTCCTTTCCTGTTCTTCACTTTGTTTTACTTGTCCATGTTTTGTTTTTTCTTAGTATATCCATTTGAAGGCATCTCTTCCGTGATATTGTCACCAAACCGGTCTTAATCTTCCTTTTTCTCCATATTATATTATCAAAAACGGATTTTTTGCTCATGAAACCTTCTCTCAAACACATTTTAAGAAGCTGCGCCCCTCTTTTTCTTCTGGTATTCGCCTATTTTGCCGGACAGACTGCGGCATATTTTTCTGAAAAAACTGCAGGAGTTTCTGCCGAAAGTCAAGCCGTATCCACAAACTGGGGATTAAGCTTTCAGGAAGAAGGAAAAGCACCTATTGCCAACGCTTCCGCCTCTTTTCTTTCTCAGTACAATGCTTATTATATGGAAGAAACGGATGAAAAAAAGATCTATCTCACTTTTGACTGTGGCTTCGAAAGCGGCTGTACCCCCGCAATTCTGGACGCGCTGAAAAAGCATAACGCACCAGCTACCTTTTTTATCGTAGGCAACTATCTGGAAACAAGTCCGGATCTGGTAAAACGTATGGTGGAAGAAGGTCACACGGTAGGAAACCATACATACCACCACCCGGACATGTCAAAAATCAGCTCCAAAGAAGCATTTCAGGAAGAACTTCAGTCTCTGGAAGCTCTTTATGAAGAGACTATCGGCCAGCCCATGCCAAAATTCTACCGTCCGCCTCAGGGCATCTACAGTGAAGCCAATCTTCAGATGGCCTGTGAACTGGGATATCAAACCTTTTTCTGGAGCCTGGCCTACGTGGACTGGTACCAGGATGACCAGCCCTCAAAGGATGAAGCTTTTTCCAAGCTGATTCCCCGCATCCACCCCGGAGCGGTCGTACTCCTCCACAACACTTCACAGACTAACGCGGAAATTCTTGATGAATTATTGACAAAATGGGAAGACATGGGATACACATTCCACTCTCTGAATGAACTGCTCCAGAGTGAAAATGTTAAACAGCTATAACCGCAAACAAAATCAAGCCAAAAGCCTTACAGCTGTGTATAATTATTTTCAAACAAACAGTTGGGGGAAAAAGGAATGGATTACAAGTGGCAAAAGAATATACAACAGATAATAAACAGAATAGATGTCTGTATTAACAGCAAAAATGATGAGTCCCTGACACTGAGTATCCTCGCGCAGGACTTGGGGTATTCTGAATACCATTTTTCAAGAAAATTCAAAGAAATTTCAGGAATGCAGTTCCGCGATTATCTTAGATACAGGAAACTGGCGCTTTCTCTCAGGCAGCTGCGTGAAACAGAGGACAGCATTTTAAATATTGCTCTGGATTACGGCTTCTCATCTAACGAAGCTTTTACCCGTGCATTTAAAGACGCGTATGGAATTACACCCAGCGAATACCGGAAAAAACCCGTTCCGGTTATTCTCCGTACAATCATCAGGCCTTTTGACTGCTATCTCCTGGGAAACACGGAAACCGACAGGCGGGAAACCACAGATGATGTAAAAACATATTTTGTCACAATCCCCGCACACAAATTTCTGTATATAAAAAACTATGAAAGCATCGGTTACTGGGATTTCTGGCAGAAGCAAAACCTGATACCCGGGCAGGATTATGAAACAATCTGCAGCCTGCTGAACGGTATCAAAGGCAAATTAGACGACTTGGGCGGAAATGCAGCAGACAGCAGCAGCGGACAAATCATGGCTTTTATCAATGACCCTGCCGGCAGAATATGCAGCTGGGGGATCCCACTTGCCGAATGTTACGGCGTTCGTCTGCCGTCCGCCTACAGCGATGAAATTCCGCCGCAAATGTTCCTGTCAGATATTCCTGAAGCAGACTATATCATTTTTGAGCATGGACCCTTTGATCTTGAAAAAGAAAACAGTATGGTAGAAGAAAAAATAGAGAAAGCAATGCGGAAATTTGATTTTTCTGCATCGGGCTACCGCCTTGATACTTCCCCGGGCAGAGTTTTCTATTTCTATCATGATTGCACAAGATTCTGGAAATATATCAGACCAGTTACGAAAGTAAATTTGAACTGCACATGCAGATAACAGTCTTGGCCGGGCAGGATTCCCTTAATTTTTACCAGAATCCCGCCCGGAATCTTCTTCCTTCTTCATTGTACATCTCAGCTTAGATCCTGAATATTCATCTTATCCAGCTGCTTTTTCTTTCTTCTTTTCTCCCGGCACACAAAATAAACTGCCAGCAAAATCAGTGTGGGAACATTCATTACCAGAAGCGTGATAAACAGTGCACCCACCACACTCAGAATATCTCCGGCTGCCGCCACATTCAGGCAGGAGATCAATGTCCATAAAAAGGTGAAGGCCGGCGGAATGAGTCCCGGCCACGATTTTTCCGAACGAGCCAGAAAAATTTCCAGAGCTACCATGCCTCCGGCAATCCCCAGAAACAATATAATAAAAACAATTGTATTTGTATAAGCCATCTGCATTTTTTACTCCTCCTTCCGTGTCTTCCGGTACTCTGTTATCAATATTTTCGCCGTATCGAAATCCAGCTTTTCATTCACCGCCAGCCGCTTAATAAGCGCCACATAGGGATCATTTTCTTTCTCCTGGCTGATCCGGATTTTCTGAATCAGCCTGTCAAGCCGCAGGCGTACTGTAGGATAGGTCACATCGTACTGATGCGCAATCTCTTTAAGGGAGCCCGAAGCCAGAATAAAATTCCGGATAAAAGAGACATCCTCCGGCTCCAGTTCTGTCATCCACCCCGGTACTACTTCAATCGCCACCTTATCACCTCCCGTGTTCTGTCAGCCTAAATCATGAATATTCATTTTGTCAAGCATAGTCTGTCTTTTTCTCCTATTTCCTCTTCTGATAACGAAATAAATTACCAGAAGAATCAGGGTCGAAATATTCCTGAAGAGGAAAAATTTCAGATACATACTTATCGTTTCACCAAGTGTCAGCATATAAAACCGAACCATACAGAGTCTGACAACAGACCAAAAAAATGTAAGAGCAGGCAGTACCAACCCCGGCCACCGGCTCCTTTTCCCTGAAAGAAAAATCTGAAGCACAATTCCTCCTGCCGCCGCGCCCATTCCAAATATCAGCATGCTTACTGTCAACCGCATAGCAAAGTTCATTGAATTTATCCCTCCTCCTGTCTTACCATATTTTTAATATTATTTAGTATAATCTTTAATATTATTAAAGTCAATATAAAAATATATTTTTATTTTATTTATATTATCTGTGAAAAATCTGTAGCAAAACAAAAAGAGCCATGCTACAATAAGTACAGAATCACTATTTGAGAAAGGAGACGAATCATCATGAGAAAAGTAAAATGGGGCGTCCTGGGGACCGCTTATATTTTTGAACGGGATACAGCCCTGGGAATGCAGCTGGCGGAAAACTGTGAGCTGACTGCGATTGCCGGAAGAAATGCCGAAAAGGCTGATGCATTTAAAAAGAAATACGGATTTCAGAAAGCTTACGGAAGCTATGAAGAGCTTCTGGAAGATCCGGAAATTGAAGCTGTCTACATTCCTCTTCCCAATACTCTCCACTATGAATGGACTATCCGGGCGCTGCAGCACGGCAAGCATGTTCTCTGCGAAAAACCCCTGGCTCCCTCTCAGAAGGAAGCTGAAGAAATGTTCCGTGTCGCCAGAGAAAACCATGTTTTCCTGATGGAAGCCTTTGCCTATCAGCACAGCCCCTTTGTGAAAGCGGTAAAAAAGGAAATTGAAGCAGGAACCATCGGGGAAATCCGTTATATGGAAGCCGCGCTTATCACCTCGGATTATGAGAAATCCAATATCCGTATGCGCCGGGAAGCCTGCGGAGGCTGCACTTACGATTTGGGCGTCTATGCCATCAGTCTGATTCAGACCATGCTGGGAGAAGAACCGGTATCTGTAAAAGCCATCGGAAGTTTTAATGAAGATAGGATCGACACCTATACAACCGGCATTTTTGAGTACGCAGACGGCGCAAAAGCCAGCTTCGACTGCGGCATGGTTCTGGCTACGGAAAAGAACAGCTGTCTGGACCGCTTCCAGATTCACGGAACGAAAGGCTCCATCTCTTCCGTGAACTTTGGCTTTAACTGTCCCGGAAAGCTGTCCTATGAGATTCAGACCTTTGACGGAAGGAAAGAACTGAAAGTTGTGGAAACTCCCCACAACTACCAGCTGGAGACAGAACAGCTGGGACGCTGCATAACAGACGGAGAGACACCCTGGGTTACCGGAGAATTCAGCCTTTCTCTTGCCCGCACCATTGACCGGGTACTGAATGAAATCGGCTATTAATCTCTGAAACAATTTCCCAAATACTGAAGGAGCTGTCGCACTAATTATTTAGTGCGACAGCTCCCTCACATCGAAATTCACTTCAAAATCTTTCTATTGTCTTTTAATCAGGGAAAATTACGGTCTGCATCAGTTTAATCTCATCAAACTCTGCCCGTGTATACTCGCCAATAATCCGCCCATGTTTCACCTGAATCAGCCGATCTGCAATATACAGACTGTCGTAAAGCTCTGTATTCAGCATTAGCACCGCAATCCCACTTTTATGCAGCCTGCCCATAAGCTCTCCCACATAGATTCTCAAATACATATCCAAATCTGAAAGTGGCTGCACACACACTACTACATCCGGTTTCGAGATCAGATACCGGTAATAAACAAGTGTGTATAATTCCTTCTGCGTAAGATCATACAGATTCCCTGCCTCTATAACTGGTCCTATTTCATCCCTGTATTCTCGAAGAACACTTCTCTGAAACTTCGGTCTCTGCCAGAAACAGGGAATTTTTTCTGCCAGAGGAAAACAAAGGTTTTCCAGGTAGCTAAGCTCAGGAAATAATGTGCTTGATACCGGATTTCTTTGTATTACAGCGATTCTTTTTCCTCTTGTTCCGGAAGAAGGAACAGGGAAAATTCTTCCACGCTGCGGTTTTTCTTTTCCGAGAAGAAGTTCTGTCAGATCATCCAGAATCGTATTGCTCTGATCAAGCAGCAGCACATTTTCTCCCTTTGCAATTGTAAAACTCAATTCTTCTATATTACCTGATGCAACCTGAAAAAGGCGCAGCACCTCCGGTCCACGTGGTTTTTCCTCCATATCATTTCGAATTTTAATAAATTTTTCATAACAGTACCGAGCAAACACCTGTTGGATCTGTTCCCGAACCGTACTCTGGACTGTCAATACTTTCTGTATCGTGCTCTCCTTAAAAATTGCAATCCGATCACAAACTGGCCGCAGTACTTCATGGTGACTGTAAATATAGAGAAAAGTGCTGCCATGAGCTGCCAGCCGGCTGATCAAGCTGTGAAAGCGCGGAAGTTCCTCCGCACTGAGAAGATCTGAAATTTCCCATAAAATCGTCAGGCTGTCTCCTGCAATCACTGATTTCAGCACTTCCAGAACCAGTCTGTCATAGTTACCCAAATCTTTTACCAGCGTCTTAGGAGACAATTGAATTCCATACTTTTTCAATACGTTGACTGTCTCCGTCTGCACCGCCCGCTCTGGTATTACATATTTTTGAAATCCCTCCCGCATTACAAAAAGATTATCAGCCAGCGTCATCCCATCAATCAAACGACTGTGACGTCCAACTACCGTGACTTTATTTCGCGTATTGCGGCTCTCCTGCACACTGTTTACCAGTTTTTCCTCGAAAAATACCTGACCATTATCCAACGAACGATTCCAGCAGATCAGCTCCACCAGTTTGTCAATTCCCTGGCTTTCCAGACAGAGGATTCCATAAATCTCGCCTCTGAAAATCTGAATACTCAGATAATTCAGTTTTACAGCCCCGTCTTCCATGCAGAAAATATGCTCCATGCGAAGGACCTCTTCTCTCATTTCATCTCCTCCGCTCTGTGCTCAATCTCCTTACGCTCCTGTTCCGATGTGCGCGGAAGCGTTATTTCCACATCTGTACCAATTCCTCTCGTAGAAAAGACTGTAAGCCCATATTCTTCACCAAAAAGCAGCTTAATACGATTATGTACATTACCTATTGCAATTCCTCCCTGACTTTTCCCACGTACGCTCCTCTCTGTCATCTGAGAATTGATACGGTTCAGCGTCTCCTGATCCATACCGACACCATCATCAGAAATACGGATAATAAGCCTCTTCTTGGTAAGCATCATATGGATAGTAACTTTTCCCTGACCAATCTTCTGCTCGATTCCATGAATAATGGCATTTTCCACCACCGGCTGAAATGTCAGCTTGGGAATCAGACATTTCATGGCTATCTCCCTGTCTTCTTCCGGGCATACGATCTCCAGCTGAAGCCGTTCGCCAAAACGATACTGCTGAATATAAAAATAAGTGATAATGTTATCTATCTCCTGCTCCACGGTCACCAGGTTTTCCATATTGCTGATCGTATAACGGAAAAAACTGGCCAGCTTTTCACACATGGATGCCACACTTGTAAGACCTGCCAGAAGAGCTTCGCTCCGGATACTTTCCAGCGTATTATAGAGAAAATGCGGATTAATCTGATTCTGAAGAGCCTGGTACTGAGCCTGACGCTTGCTCAGTTCCAGCGTAGTGGACGTAGTCAAATATCTCAACGCTCTATCCACAGCCATCTGTGACTGCCGGCTGCTGAAAAAACGAATCTGTTCCAAATCATCTTCTCTTCCCCGGGCTGCAAATATTTCCAGCTTTCTTTCTGTATCTTCATAAGCTTTCCATATATTTCTATAAGCTCCTGCCAGTAAAACTCCCGCCACAAGCAGGATCGCAAGCAGAATCCAAAACGCAAAGGAACCCCAGGCCACAATAAGAGCTATTACTGCAAAAAGGGCCAGGACAGCGCCAAACACTGTCAGAAATCTATATATCCTGTCAGAAAGTATTATTTTTTCTTCACCCTTATTTTCATCCATTTTTTCATTCTTTCTATGAGTACAGATTGCGGTATTCCTTTGGACTGATTCCCGTATTCTTTTTAAATGTCTTGGAAAAACGCTTATAATCATTAACACCTACCGATTTTGCCACCATTTCAATCGTCATTTTACTCTCCCGCAAGAGTACTTTGGCTTCCTCAATCCGGACATCCATCAGATATTCCAGAAAGGTTTTTCCGGTCTCTTTACGAAACAGAGTACTGAAATAGCTGCTGGAGAAACCCACCTCAGAGCTCACTTCTTCCAGACTGATACCTTCCGAAAAATGTTTTTTGATATATCGTTTTGCCTGATTAATCGGCCTCATCTTCTCAATATTAAACCAGGCACAGGCATCTTCCATATTTTTTCTGCACACCTCCGCCAGGTATGCAAACAGATTTTCATGGCTGCTGCACAATTCTGCTTTCCGGTAAAAGCTCTCCTCGCGCGTTTCTCTGTCTTCAAAATGATATTCACTCTGGAACACCCCTGACATTAAAAACAGGCGGTAAGCATCTTTTACAAGACGAAGCATCTGCACTCCATTTAAATGAAACGCCAAAGCTCCTTCGTGTATCTGCTCCACTCCTCTGCGAATCTGCTCCGTATCCTGCAAATCCAGACTCTGACGTACCATCACACTGAAAGGTTTGTAAAGATCATCCGAGTTAAATTTCGCATTTTCCGGAATTTCTTCCAGAAACAGACTGTTTCGCACACAAAGTCTCTGCCCCATGGCAAGCTCTGCTTCTGTTACGCAGCCAGAAAGTTTTTCCGTATCTGATACGGCGCTGCTCACTGCCAGATGGAAGCGTATATACTCAAAAGCATGAAGCTCCTTACTCAGATCTCCAATCAGAACCTCCAGAGCATTGCGCACTGCCGCTGTCTCCTCTTCTTTGTAGTTCAGGATTCCGGCTGCCTTTCTTCCTCTGCAAAACACCTCACTATCTGTGCAAAGCGGCTCCACCCGTTTTTTAAAAAGTCCAGGCAGCTTGGAATTCAGAAGCTCCATGACATTCTCTGCATAATGCTCGCTCAAATTCTTATTATCTTTAATATCCGCCTGAATCAGAAATACCCGAAACATTCCTTTTTCAAAATGATATCTGTATTTTTCATTCAGAATCTCCAGAACTGCGGATGTCTGTCCCAGTTCCAGGTCCATCCAGAGCGTATCCCGAAGTCTGGCCTGATCCATCACCTGCTGCTTTTTCTGTTCCCGATTTTCCTCTGCCTGGGCCTGGTGCTCCAGATAACGCTGGCGGACTTTCTGCAGTGTAGCGTTCAACGCCTCCTCATTCACCGGCTTTAATATGTAATCGCTGACACCGTAACGAATCGCCGTCTGCGCATATTCAAATTGCGAGTACCCGCTGATAATGATAAACTCCATTGCGGGATTCGCAAGTCTGGCCCTCTTTAAGAGTTCCATTCCGTCATACCCTGGCATTCGGATATCAGTCAGCACCAGATCCGGTTTTTCTGCCTCAATCATCTGCAACGCTTCAATTCCGTTTGATGCCGTCCCTACAAGCTGCATGCCCAGAGCGTCCCAGTGAATCAGCTGGCAGATGAGCTGACATACCTTATATTCGTCGTCTGCCACTATAACTCGAATCATTTCTGCTTCCTCCTTCCCGATTTCTTTTTTCATTATAGTCAAGCAACACAAAAATAGCAAGCGACAGAAAAAGTAAAAGATACCTGTCCTCCAAATTTTCGTCCACGGTGCGGCCTGGCATAAAAAATCGGACCTGCCTGTCCATAGGAAAGACAAACAGGTCCGATTTTTATCAACATGCTTAATACTTCTCTATACTTCCCCTACATCGGAAACAGCGCCTTCACCGCCGGATACACCTTCCGGAACTTCTGATACTGTTCCTCGTAGCGTGCCGCGTTTTCCGGAATGGGCTCTACGGTATCCACTACCTTCACAATCTTCGCGGCTGCTTCTTCCACGCTCGCATATTCTCCGCAGGCCACGGCTGCCAGCATGGCTCCGCCCATGGCAGGACCTTCCTCGCTCTCGGGAATATCTACCCTGATATTCAGGATATCCGCTACCATCTGGCGCCACAGCGGGCTCTTGGCTCCGCCTCCGCAGATTTTCGTGCGTTCGATGTGGATTCCCAGAGACTTTGCCACTTCAAAGGAATCCCGCAGCCCGAAGACTACGCCTTCCAGCACCGCCTGGGTCATGTCTTCCCTGGTGGTATCCATGCTCATGCCGATGAAGGTGCCGCGTACATTCGGATCGTTGTGTGGGCTTCTTTCTCCCATCAGGTAGGGCAGGAAGAATACGTGATTCTTTCCAAGCTCTTTTACCTGGATGTCCTTCTGCTCGCCGCTATAATCTTTTGTACGCAGTATTTCGTCCATCCACCACTTATTGCAGGACGCCGCGCTGAGCATACAGCCCATCAGATGATAGTGGCCGTCCGCGTGGGCGAAGGAATGAAGGGCGTTGTTCTCACCCACACCGAACTTCTCGCT
>DXIU01000022.1 GCA_019112765.1 Candidatus Mediterraneibacter norwichensis
TGTGCTCCTTCAGTTCCCCAAAGGACTGGCTCTCCAGTTCATTGTCTGCCACAAACTGATCCAGGCTTTTTCCCACTGTCCGGAGCGCCTCATTGTCCTTCTCAAGCACATCCACCGCGGCGTCGCACTGGCGTTTGATCGCCTGAGGCCTTAACCTTGAATTTTCATTCATAAACCTTCCCCCCTCTCCGCGTATTCTCTGCTATCCTTTATCCTTTTCTTTTTCTTCCTGCTGCAGGACGCGTATCCGGTCTGCAATGTCCTCTTCCTGCATATCCCATTCCAGATTCTTTTTGCGGACGTTTTCCTTAAATAAATCTGCTGTTTCCGCTTTTTCTCTCCCGATAGAATTTATCATATTCTGGCTTTCCTCAATTAGTTCGAGGAGCCTCCGGTCCTCCGGGCCTGTCTGCATTCTCATCTCGTCCAGCGCGTGACACTGTTTCTGCAGTTCCCAGTCTTCCTCTTCCCGCTCCTCGCGGAATTTTTTCTCCTGCCGTCTGAGGTCGTCCCGTTCTTCTTCCATCTTCTTTATCCTCTTCTGCAGTTCTTCCCTTTTCTCTTTCTTCATCTGTTCCTCCCGTAAAACAGACCTCTGATCCGGTTTAATTCCCCTGTCCGTTCAATGCACCCATCATTGCGTCAAACTCCTCAAATGCATTGCCCAGCCGGCGTATGTTCTGGGCGTCTTGATCCAGCGCTGTGCCAAATTGGGAGCCGACATTCTGAGCCTCTGCAAATGCCGTCTTGCCGCTTCCGTTTGCCGTGATCGTGCTTGTTCCGTCCTGTATAGGGAGCGATCTCCCTCTGAAATATTCAGCAGCGGTGGACACCTGCGCTGCCTCTGTCTCTGCCGCTTTGCTGTTTACCATCATTGCACTGTTCATACTCTTTCCTCCTCTCTCTGCACCTGTTTTGCTCTGTTTTCCGCCAACGGGATCCTTACATATCTTCCCGCTCCTTCAAGCAGCAGATAGCCGTCCGGTTTTTCGGGAGCCTGATTCTGCTTTACCGGAAATACAGTGAGATACCCCTGTGAGCTGACAAGAAGCCCGTTGCGCGGATTTTTGAGCATCTGTGTAAATTCGTCTATCCCCTTCATTTTGTTTATATTCGCGGTTACAATAAATACAATTCCATATGCGGCGGCTCTCTTCATGCGCCCCGCAACGATTGGCATATTAGAGGGGCCTGCAAGTTCTATAAAGTCATCCAGGTCGTCAATGATAACATACATTTTTTCCATGTCCGCCAGCACTTCCGAATGCGCTCTGCCCCCGGACAGTTCGCCGTCCATATGTATCCGCCTCTTTCGCGTCTCTTCGCTGAGCGTCTCCGCAAACTGTTCCAGCTGTTCTGTAGTCGTTATATATTCTGTCTTATCCTTATATCCGTACAGGGCTCTGCTCCTGGAGTCAAACAGATAAATCTTCTCTCCACTATTTAGCTGTCCGAGGATTATCTTCAGGGCATTTGTCTTTCCGCTTCCGTTATTTCCAAAGATCAGGAACGGGGAATGTTTCCCGGTAATGCCGCAGCGTACGACGGTTCCCTTATCCAGACCGATTCCGATTTCCGCTCCTTTGCTTTCATACTGCATAAAGTCATCCAGATCCAGTTCATCCGGGAGGATTGGAATATGCGGCGCCTCCTCTCCGGGATTTGCCTCGGCTATTTTCTGTACAAACTTCTGTATATTCCTTCCATAATCCGCCTCATCTTTGAATTTTACCGGGCTGTATATCTGCATGGCGCTGATATTTTCGCCGATCTTTACGAGTGAACGGCCTTTCACATCCGGCAGGGTATAGTCGCTTCTGCCCACCAGAATCTTCACTTCATTTTCATCAAAGTTCACTCCCGCGATCTTATTTTTAAAATTATTCATTGTAGCAGTGCGGACAGCGCTGTTTTGGCTGGCGGCTGCGATCACATAAATCCCAAGTCCCACGCCGTCTCTTGTAAGCTTTGTATAGTACTGCTCCATTTCATATCCCATTTCCTTAATCGCATCATAATTGTCGATAGCAATTACGATCGCTTTCAAAGGAGCGGCCGCTGTTTCATTATACACGCTGAAATTCTGTGCCATAGCAGAAGCTAGCAGTCTTTTTCTTTCTTTAATCTCTTTCTGCATCAGATCCAGAAACTTTGCGTATTTTTCCTCATCATCCAGCATAATATACGCTGCCATATGGGGCAGTCTGCTCAGGGGTATCAGCGCATTGTTTCCAAAATCTATCACATAGAAATTCAATTCTGACACTTTGTTTTTGACCGCCAGATTCAGTACCGCATTGGCCAGAAATACAGATTTCCCATACCCGCTTGACGCCACATAAAGAATGTTTCCCTGCCTGGGCAGATTCACACTGTATTCCTGCTGCGTCTGTCTTTCCGGTATATCCAGCAGTCCGATTTCAACAGAGAGATCCACCTTGCCTTTCCCGCAGGTCTCTGTGCGGGGATTTTCCAGCATACGTGGGAGCGGAGGCAGCCATGGCTTTTTCACCTCCATTGGGGCGTCCTCATCATAAATCTCCCGGATATGCCCGATCACCACATCCAGCTGTGTCTTCACCGCCTTTTGTTCCTCTTTCTTCCCACTCAGGTCCTGATTGATCAGCTCGCCCTGTCCCAGTTCATTAACCGTATAAACACGGTCGTCCAGCGTAACGTCCTTTTCCTGTTCTTTTATGTATGCCGCGCCGCTCCAGGCTGACTGGAACAGTTCGTAGATCTCATTGTTTCCAACCTGCAGATACGCCCGTCCGGGAAGGGTTATGCCGGCCGCATCCGGGGTTTTGAGCACTTCTTTGCTGTCGCTTTCATCCTGCACTTTCAGGCACAGCTTAAACTTACTGTTGCTCCAGATCTGATCGTCTACCACTCCGGTCGGCTTCTGCGTCGCCAGGATAAGATGTACGCCGAGACTTCGGCCAATGCGGGCCGCTGATACCAGTTCTTTCATAAACTCCGGCTGTTCCTTCTTCAGTTCTGCAAACTCGTCGCTGATGATGAACAGGTGTGGGATCGGCTCCTTAGCCGCGCCTTCTTTAAACAGTTTCATATATCCGTTGATATGATTGACGCCATGCTCTCCGAATACCCTCTGTCTTCTGGACAGCTCGGCCTTTACAGAAGCCAGCGCTCTCATACTCTCGCTCCCATCCAGATTCGTGATCGTTCCCAGCAGATGAGGCAGGTCTTTGAATAAATTTGCCATGCCCCCTCCTTTATAGTCGATCAGCAGGAATCCCACCTCATGGGGATGAAAATTCACTGCCAGGGAAAGGATATAACTCTGTATCGTCTCTGATTTTCCCGAGCCTGTCGTTCCTGCCACCAGGCCGTGGGGTCCATGCGCTTTTTCGTGCAGGTTCAGATAAAGGATATCGTCTGCCGCGCGAAGTCCCAGGGGAACCGCCAGCGACTTGTAAGACTGGCTCTGACTCCATCTCTGGCGTATATTCAGTTCCTCCGGGTGCTGTACCTGATACATTTCAAAAAATGAAACGCTTTTGGGAATATGGCTGGTAATCCCCTGCTCATGCTCCAGGACGCTTAAATTTCTCGCCATCCACTCAAAATCGGTGTCCTGGCCGGCCTGGAAGAGCTGGAGCTTCTGTTTCTTATATTCTCTGGCCTCCAGAAGCAGCGTGGCTTCCCTGGAGTTTTCCAGAAGCAGCACTGTTCCGATATACTCCGGCAGATTTGCCTGCAGATAGCTGGTATAGATAATGGAAAAGCCAAGATCATTTCCGTCCATACTGAGATATTCCATGATCGCATGATCCATAACAAGGGACGGCTCGTCGATGAGGAAAAGGTAATGAGGCATAAATCTCGCCTCCTTCTTTCCCTCTTCAAGACGGCTGCGCCTTTCCTTTAATATCTGATTCATGCTGCCCAGGATCATATCCCTTGTCCGTTCCGAGTGGATCATGCCCAGTGCGTTCATCGCCTGTATCCTCGTATGGGGAAGCCAGCGCATCCACGAAAACTCATCTTCGTATTTTGCGTCGTAGACTGCTATGATCTGCAGATCGTGGTAAGACTGAAAAAAAGCAAGCTGGGATACGATAAGCCTGATCTGATGGTGCAGTGTCTCCTTCTCGCCCACCAGCCCCAGATGAGCTTTCTTCAGGTCAATAATCTTCGGTTTATCTATGGAAGAAAACTTCTGCCGGATCGCTCTTGCAGCTTCTGCCAGAGGTGTCTCCTCCGCATCCCACTGTTTCTCCTTGCTCTCAATGCGAAAACTGGTCCCGCCCAGGCTGTGTCCCACAGACACCGTCAGAAAGTCGTCGTCAGACTGCACCCTCTCATAGATACGGCTGTCATATGTACGCACTTTTTCACACAGTTCTTTTACCTCGGGGTACTGAAACCGATATACTTCCTGCTCCTGCCTGTATGCCTGTTCAATCTCCCGCTGCTTCTTCCAGAGATACTCGGTATATCGCAGTTCCCTGTTTCTGTTTTTCTCTTTGAGTTCATTATTATCATTGATAAATTTTACAATGGAGAAAATCACTGTCATACCCGTTGCAGCCACAGACATGAGCATATAAATCCCCCGGCCGATCATAATTCCTATTGCAGTCGTGACCAGCGCCATGCCTATCGGCGGAAGAATCGTTGTCAGCAGATCTTTTTTCCCTCTTTTTTCTTTTTCTCCGGGAAGTTCCAGAGTAATCTTGTCCGAAGACAGCCTTCGGATCAGCCTGGGCGACCGCTTATACACCGGAAAGCCGTCGAAAGGGCTCTCCTTCGGGCAGCGCTCCGGCAGAGACGCCTGGTACTGTCCGGCGTTTCCCACCACCGCAATCTGCTCTTTCTCAAATACGATCTTCAGGGTAGCCAGGAACAGGACGTCGCCCGGCTGAAGGTTCATCTGTCCTGCACGGATATTCCGCTGGTTCAGATAAATATGATTTTCTTTTCCTCTCTCAATGAGCAGTTCGCTGCCGCTTAGATAAAGTCTTGCATCTGTCCCCGGAATACGCAGGTCGGCCTCGTCTCCTTTTGATATTTTCAGTTCCTCAGGCCGGTCAAAAATGTGGATTTCCTCTCCTAGGAGAAATCTGACCTCTCCTTCTTCCTGCTGCCACACACCTTCTTTCAGCGTTCTGCCGCTTTCTGCCGCAGGGATTTCCTGATATCCCTCCGCAGTTTCTCTTAGTATATATTTCATAGTCCGCTTCCCCCTGTACTTCCGGTCAGTCTAAAAGCGCGCCGGCGCCCGCGGTGTTTACATCATCTGCCGCTGCTCCGGTTCCGTCATTTATGCCTGCATCCGGTCCTGACCCGGTTTCGGCTGCATTTTCTGTACCTGACTGTGAGTCGGTCCCATAGCTGATCCCAAGCCGGTCGGCAAGAGTTTCTATTTCCTGCATCAGCTCCTCTTTTCGTGAAGCTTTCTCCTCTCCTGCCATCTCTCTGTCCGCATCAATCTGATCCAGTTCCTGCATATAGGCGTACAGCAGAAGCTGGTCGTCCGACATCTGCATGGCAAGCTCCTGAGCTTGCGACACGTCAAGTCTGCCCAGGCTGATCCAGTAATCCAGCACCGTCTCATTTGCCTGATAGGTAATCTTACTCAGAATCGCTTCTTTATCTTCCGTGCTGAACGTATCTACCGACTGTCCCTGAATATAAGCTGTAGCCAGAATATACTTCTGCGCGCGCCCCATATCGTCTATATCAAAATCTCTGAGAGAATCAATTACCTCAATATAGTCTCTCTGCAGATAGGCGTCATTTGCAGCCGCCATTTTATCCTGCCGCGGGATATACCAGGCAAAACTGTAAATACAGGCTGCTGCTAGGCCCGCCAGCAGGACTGCGGAAATGATACTGTACACGACGAGCGTCCTGTATTTTCTCCGTCCCACTCTCTGTGTGGTCTGCTTTTCCTTTGCCAGCGTAGTCTCGTACAGCCCGATCAGATAGCTTTTCTCCGTTTCAAATGTCTCCGCTTCCATCAGCCTGACAAACTCTTCCCGGTTCTTAAGAATTTCCGCGCCTCCCGACAGATAATCTTCATAGGAACGGGATCCTTCAAGGATATATCCCGCCAGAGCGCGGTACATTTTCAGGAACCGTTCTTCCCGGCCCGGATCATTGGCATCGGCAATATCCCTTCTGGCCACTTTCACTCTTCCCAGCCTGTCGTAGTAAAGATTGTCCGGGTGCAGGGAAAACTCAAATCCCGTCCAGAGGCTCTTCAGTTCCGCCGCCTGCAGCAGCACCTCGATCTTTCTGAGCCTGCTTTCTCCCCGCAGCGTCTCAAACGGCTGCATTCCTTCGGTATTAATTTTTATGTAAAGTGTCTCTTTTTCTTCTTCAACAGAACATGGAATAAGCAGTGAGTGTCTCTGTTCCAGCCGCCGGTAATCATAGGAAGTCCTCGCCTTCATATCCGCTTTCTGGATTCTTATCTCTGTATTTGTACCTG
>DXIU01000023.1 GCA_019112765.1 Candidatus Mediterraneibacter norwichensis
CTTTTATTTTTTCCATGATTCCGGAATAAAATAATCCTGGAATTTTTTTACTGCATAGGGATCTGTCATTCCGGCTATATAATCGCATACAATCTGTTCTTTGCTGCTTTCTCCCCGTGAGAGAGCATCTCTGAACTGCTGCGGAAGGACTTCCGGATGCCCGACGCAATACTCAAAAAGCTGTTCAATCATATGTATCGCCTTTTCCTCTTCACCTTTTGCCCGTGGATTCAGGTAGACATTTTCAAACATAAACCGCCTGAGATCAGACATAGCCTCCCCCACCTGCTGCGACATCCGGATTTCAGGCTGGTCCATACTGTTTATAATTACGTCATGAACCATCTTATTGAGACGGGCCTTGCAGGAACTGCCCAGTACTTCTCTTATGTCCGCAGGAATGTCTTCTTCTGTCAGTATTCCGCCCCGTATGGCATCGTCCATATCATGATTAATGTAGGCAATTTTATCGGACAGCCTCAGTACCTGCCCTTCCAGGGTATGGGGAGTGCCGGAGGTCTGATGATTCAGAATGCCATCCCGCACTTCCCAGGTAAGATTCAGGCCGCGCCCCTCTTTTTCAATACAGTCCACAACGCGGAGGCTTTGCTTCTGATGCTGAAAATGATAAACATGATTCAGGGCCTTTTCACCCGCATGGCCGAAAGGCGTGTGCCCCAGGTCATGCCCCAGAGCAATTGCCTCTACCAGATCTTCATTAAGCCGCAGCGCCTTTGCTATGGTCCTTGCATTCTGCGAGACTTCAAGTGTATGTGTCATTCTCGTCCTGTAATGATCGCCTTTTGGAAGGAGAAACACCTGGGTCTTCTGCTTCAGCCTGCGAAATGCCTTGCAGTGCAGAATCCGGTCCCTGTCCCTCTGAAACACCGGACGGATATCGCACTGCGGCTCCTCCCTCTGCCGCCCTCTGGAATTCCTGCTTAATGTGGCATAAGGGCTTAGATATTCTACTTCCCGCTCCTCAAGCTGTTCCCTGATCGTCACCGCCATACCTATTTCTCCTTCAGACGTTCTTCTATCGCATCAACAACAGTTTTCAGCACTTTTACTCTTGCATAATATTTATCATTGCCTTCTACTACTACCCAGGGTGCATAATCAGTTGAAGTGCGCAGAAGCATCTCATTTACCGCATCCTCATACTGATCCCATTTTTCCCTGTTTCTCCAGTCTTCATCTGTAATCTTCCACTGTTTTTCCGGATTTTCCTGCCTTTCCCTGAAGCGCCGTTCCTGTTCATCCTTATCAATATGCATCCAGAATTTGATCACAACAGCCCCTGCATCATAAAGATCTTTTTCCATGTCATTGATCTCTTTGTAGGCTCTCTGCCACTCTTCTTTTGTACAGAATCCCTCAATCCGCTCTACCATAACACGGCCATACCAGGTACGGTCGAAAATCGCGACATGACCTGCTTTCGGCATCGCGCGCCAGAAACGCCACAGATAATGGTGGGCTTTTTCGATATCATTTGGAGAAGCGGTAGGATTCACCGCATATCCCCGGGCGTCCATTTTCGCGGTCAGCCGTTTGATAGCTCCGCCTTTTCCTCCCGCATCCCAGCCTTCAAATCCAAGCACAACCGGAATTCTTCTGCGGTAGAGTTCACCGTGAAGTTTCTCGATCTTTTTCTGAAGCTTATCCAGGTTTTCTTCATACTCTTCTCGTGAATATTTCAATGAAAGATCCGCTTTGGAAAGAATGGATACCTGAAGTTCCCGAAGCCCTTTCTCTGCTTCCCGGGCCACTTCTGAAACATTCATATGATCTTCTGTCTCCTGATCCGCTGTAACCTTTTTCTTCTGCCGCTCCTGTTTCTCAATCTGATCTGCCATGGCCTTGATTACTGTAGTATAAATCTTTACAGTCGCAAATCTGCGGTCCGTAGCTTCAATAATCGTCCACGGTGCATAATCCGTATCTGTCTTAAAAAGCATATCTTCCATCATCGCGGCATACTCATTATATTTTGCGTTGCGTTCAAGGTCACCCTGGGTCACACGCCATGCGGTTTCCTTATTCTTCTGAAGCTTTTCAAAACGTTTTTTCTGCTCCTTCCTGCTGATATCCAGAAACAGCTTAATAATTACGGTCCCATCATCTGTCAGCTGCTTTTCAAATGAATTAATCGAATGAAATGCTTCCGGAAGCTCTTTTTCTTTTGTACGCTTTTCAAACCGGTCGATCAGTACTCTTCTGTACCAGCTTCCGTCATAAATTGCAATTCTCCCTTTTTCTGGAGTTTTTGTCCAGAATCTCCAGAGAAAAGGATGCATACGCTCTTCTTCTGTCTCATTTTTAATCGGAAACACATGAAATCCCCTCGGATCCATGCTCTGAATCAGCCTGCCGATCTGAAGTCCTTTTCCCGCTGCTCCAAACCCTTCAAATACGATCATGATCGGAATTTTAAGCGCCTTGCATTCCCTCTGAAGCTGTCCGATTCTGGTCTCAAGATGCGACATTTTTTCTTTGTACTCTTCTTTTGACAATTTTTTTGATAAATCAACTTTTTCTAACATATTGTCTCCTCCTCTCTCCTTATTCAGATAGTATTAACTGCTTTCTGTAAATTATTGTAATTATATCATAGTAAACAATAAAAAAAAGAGAAATCCATTAAAGAATTCCTCTTTTTCACATTCTTTATTACTTTTTAGTTCTGACTCTCATCCAGCTGCTCCATCAGACGTATAACCAGCTCCTGATTCGCTCTGTTCAGCCGTTCAAATGCATTACAGAAAGCTTTGTTGCGTTCCAGACTTCTTTCAACTTCAATACGGTACTCCTGTGTCATTCTGACATCAGACAGCTTCAGTATATAATCTGCTGACACATGGAAGAATTTAGAAAGATGGATCAAAAGATCTGCCGGAAGGGAATTTTCTCCATTCTCAATCCGGCTGACAGTCTGTTGAGAAACATTGATTTTTCCTGCAAGATCTTCCTGTCTTAATCCCCTTTCAATCCGGAGTTCTTTCACACGGTTATCCACTGTATACACACCCTTCAGTCATTTATACTTTATTCTACCGAATCTGCGGATTTGTGCTATCCGTATTTCAAGTTATAGAATACTCATATATCAGGTGTATTATTCCATACACGTAGAAGGGTGATAAAATAGAACTGGTGATATAAATGATGTCAAATACAATCGGAAAAAACATAAAGAAGCTGCGCAGGCAGAATGCAGTCAAACAGGACGTTCTTGCATCAAGTCTTCATCTCCGCAGACAGACTGTCTCTTCATATGAACGTGGTGTTACACTTCCCAATATTTTCATCCTGATTCGAATAGCGGATTATTTTGATGTGACACTGGATGAACTCACCGGAAGGACAGAACTTGCTGTTCAGAAGGAAGAAAAAGTGCATTAATATATTTATACAAAAAAGCTTCACCCGGCAGGTGAAACTTCTTCGATAAAATAAAAAGCCTTGAAAACTCAAGGCTTTTCTTTAATGCGGAAGATGGGACTTGAACCCACACGACACGAATGTCACAAGATCCTTAGTCTTGCTCGTCTGCCAGTTCCGACACTTCCGCATTCTGTATTTCCGTGGTCATTTCAGCTCTCGTGCTGACCACAAGTGATATAATACTATTCATAGCACAAAATGTCAACTGCTATTTCCGAAAAAATTAAAGTTCGAATATTGTTCTAATTTTTCTAAAATTTCCGAAAATTTTATTTATACAAAAAACGCGGCTGCGTCTGACGGAAAAATTTTCAGCCGGACACAGCCATATTTTTCTGATTTTTTATGTCAGACTATTCCATATTTCCCGGGAATTTTGGAATCCCGTCAAATCCGGCCTTCAGATCCTCATCTGTCGGGATATAATCGGTCATTTCCCCGTTATTATATTTCTCATATGCTACCATATCGAAATATCCGGTTCCTGTAAGACCGAAGAGAATGGTCTTCTCCTCACCTGTCTCTTTGCATTTCAGAGCCTCATCAATGGCAGCACGGATCGCATGGCTGCTCTCAGGAGCAGGCAGAATTCCCTCCACTCTTGCGAACTGCTCCGCCGCTTCAAACACAGAAGTCTGCTCTACCGAGCGCGCCTCCATATAACCGTCATCATAAAGCTGAGACAGAACGGAACTCATTCCGTGATATCGGAGGCCTCCGGCATGGTTGGCAGACGGAATAAATCCACTTCCCAGAGTATACATCTTCGCAAGCGGGCATACCATTCCGGTATCACAGAAATCATATGCATAAACACCTCTCGTAAGACTGGGACAGGACGCCGGTTCTACTGCAATAAACTGATAGTCGGCTTCTCCCTGCAGTTTCTGTCCCATGAACGGGGAAATCAGTCCGCCAAGATTGGAACCGCCGCCTGCACATCCGATAATAATATCCGGCTTAATACCATATTTATCCATTGCCGTCTTTGTTTCCACACCGATCACGGACTGATGCAGAAGCACCTGGTTCAGGACACTGCCAAGAACATATCTGTATCCTTCTGTATGGGTTGCCACTTCCACAGCCTCAGAAATCGCACATCCCAGACTTCCTGTGGTTCCCGGATGCTCAGCCAGAATCTTTCTTCCCACTTCTGTGGTATCGGACGGCGACGGAGTCACGCTTGCTCCGTAAGTCCGCATTACTTCACGGCGGAAAGGTTTCTGCTCGTAAGAGCATTTTACCATATATACCTTACAGTCCAGATCCAGATACGCGCACGCCATGGAAAGGGCGGTTCCCCACTGGCCTGCGCCGGTCTCAGTTGTTACACCTTTCAGTCCCTGCTCTTTTGCATAATATGCCTGAGCAATCGCGGAATTCAGCTTATGGCTTCCGGATGTATTATTCCCTTCAAACTTATAGTAAATCTTTGCCGGTGTCTGAAGCTTCTCTTCCAGGCAATAAGCCCTTACAAGCGGCGACGGGCGGTACATTTTATAAAAATCACGGATCTTCTTCGGAATTTCGATATAGCGGTTATCATTATCCAGCTCCTGTTTTACCAGTTCTTCGCAGAAAACCGCTCCCAGCTCTTCTGCAGTCATAGGCTGCAGGGTAGCGGGATTTAAGAGCGGAGCCGGCTTATTTTTCATATCCGCCCGGACATTATACCACTCTTTCGGCATTTCACTTTCTTCAAGATAAATTTTGTAGGGAATTTTCTGTTCACTCATTCTTTTCTTCTCCTTTCTTTTCGCGAGAGAAGCTGTCTTTCGGGTGCCTTTTTCAGTCGTCCGTCCGCTGTGCCAGCTCGATTCCGCCGCCCTGCGGCTCCTTCTCGCTGCAGAGCATCCGCTCTATACACGGAAGGAATAACCGCCAGCCGCAGGCCTGCCTGCGCTGTCGCTTTTTCCTTCCATGTGCACAGCGGACTTGAAAAACAAAAACTCCTGTCCCTTGCATTTTCTGCAGGGACAGGAGTTTATATTCATTCTCCTGCGGTGCCACCCGGCTTGATGTTATGATACATCCTCTCACGCATACCAACATATGCTTTCTTTGTTAACGGAGTCCAGTCTCCGGCTTGCCTACTGCATTTTTCAGCTCGCCCTCAGAAGCCCATTCACCTTATGTCCGACATACCGCAATTCCACCGCCTGCGGCTCTCTGTTAAGCATTCATTAAGATTACTTGCTCTTCTTCAACGGTTTAAAAAAACTTTATCACTCCTGAAAAGGAATGTCAATATCTGTTGTGTACTTTTTCGACAAAGCACATAAAATCTTTCAGCTCAATAAACCGTCCATCATCCAGCACTGCGCGCCCTCTCATTTTTCCGAATACCTGATGCTGTTCCGAGCGGACTGCCAGTGAGGATATGGATTCTGCTCTGTCAAGCACAGGTGTAAATTCCATCTCAAATCGTCCGTCACCTGAAGTAAAGAACCAGGGGCTCATGTACCCATCCTCCGGAACATGGAATTTTATATCATCCAGCTTGCAGCTTTTCCCGTCATAATACAGGATATTCTCCGTAGCAGCTGATAAGTCACCGGGACCGCATCCGATATTAAACCCAAAGGGCCTGCCTCCCACGGTACCGTTTCCTGAACTCCAGTACCAGGTATTGTCATAAGGCAGAACTCCCCGGATCCAGTTCAGCGTTCCATAATCCTGTTCCGGGTCAAACCACCAGGTAGTGCCGTCATAAGCCATATATCCTTCCGCGCGCATGCAGTTAATCTTCTGATTATAATAAAATGCTTTTTTCTCCGTCCAGGGCACTGCAACTGCCAGTATATCCATTTCCGGCTGCTCCAGAGACAATTCACAGTAAAATTGCTTTCCTTGCCAGAAATCCTTAAAATCACACGATATAAAATGCCTGGCATCCTCTTTTCTGAACTCCATACGCAGCCTTTTATCTCTGTAAGATATCTCTCCCTTCCCGGAAGAAAACGGCATCTTCATCCTGCCCATAGGGAAAGAATTCAGAATCGTTTCCGTATGTTCCCATCCTTCTTTAAAATTCAGGACTGAAACGGACTGAAAACCAACATGTCCTTCATCTGACAAGGTAAATCCACAGGCATAATCCTGATTGAGAACAAGGTAATAATCCCTTTCTTTTATCCGGAACTTCGGCGAAGCAATCCGGTTTCTGTCGTACTGCCAGACAGGACGCCTGGCCCATCCCGGCTCCGGAATGCGGCCTTCCTCGTTCAGCAGGGGCTGAGCGGAGGTCACTTCATGATTTCTCATTTTTATCACTCCCCAGTAGCATGGCTCCTCTTCCGCAGACAGAGTCCGGCAGATCCGGAAGGAAAAGCCGATTTGTCACACAATTTCCGGGCCACGCCTATAAATTAAGAAAAGCCCGAATCCCAACAGGGACCGGGCTTCTTTTCTTATTCTACTACGCAATCTTCTCTTTTGCAAGTGCTGCAAGAGTTGCGAATCCTTCTTTGTCGTTTACTGCCAGTTCAGCCAGCATCTTTCTGTTCATCTCAACATCTGCCAGCTTCAGGCCATGCATAAATTTGCTGTAGGACAGTCCGTTCATTCTTGCTGCTGCGTTGATACGCGCAATCCAGAGCTGTCTCATCTGACGCTTGCGCTGTTTTCTTCCTGCGTAAGCTGAAGTAAGAGCTCTCATTACAGACTGTTTTGCTACTCTGTACTGTTTGGAACGGGCTCCTCTGTAGCCCTTTGCCAGTTTCAGTGTTCTGTTATGTTTCTTCTTAGCGTTCATTCCGCCTTTAATTCTTGCCATTTCTTAATCCTCCTATTATCAATAAACCGATGTACTCATCCGTTCAGACACGCTGTACACAAAGCCGCATTTCCTATGCCGCCTGTATCTGTGCCGCTTCTTTTACAGATATGGTAAAACCTTCTTCATGTTTTTTACATTTGTAGCATCTGTAATCGTAGACTGTCTGAGATTTCTTTTTCTCTTTGTAGACTTCTTTGTTAAGATATGGCTCTTGTAAGCTTTATTTCTTTTCAGTTTTCCTGTAGCTGTTTTTTTGAAGCGTTTTGCTGCCGCTCTATTTGTTTTGATTTTTGGCATGATAATTTCCTCCTTTATTGTGCCGCCTTCCGGTTCTTCATTCCGGAGTATCTTTTTAACGTTTTACAGTTAAGACCATACTCATATTTCTGCCTTCCAGTTTCGCAGGCTTCTCTACAACCGCAATATCTGTCAGCAGTTCTGCGAAATCATCGAGAATATGTCTGCTCTGCTGTACGTGAGCCATCTCTCTTCCCCGGAAACGAAGTGTAACTTTCACTTTATTTCCTTTGGAAATAAACTTTCTGGCATTGTTTACCTTTGTATTCAGATCGTTTGTATCAATATTCGGTGACAGACGCACTTCCTTGATTTCTACAGTCTTCTGCTTTTTCTTGGCTTCTTTTTCTTTTCTCGACTGTTCATATCTGAATTTACCATAATCAATGATCTTGCACACAGGCGGTTTTGCAGCAGGCGCGATCTTTACAAGATCAAGCTCTGCTTCCTGGGCAATCTTCATTGCTTCTCTGGCGGACATAATGCCTAACTGTTCCCCATCCTCGCCGATCAGACGTACTTCCCTGTCTCTGATCTGCTCGTTAATCATTAAATCGCTAATTGTAGTATACCTCCGTCAATGAAATTCCTTAAGGTTTCTTATGCGAAAACACAAAAAAACGAGTGAATATCATATCCACCCGACAATCAATAACACTGCTCCCGAACCACAGAAGCCGATCCGTCAATATCAGACCAATAGTCACCCGATTGTGCTATGGTGAGAGTGGATACTCTACTTTGTTTTTTGCTTTACGCAAAGTAGAATATACCACACTCGCCATTCATTGTCAACAATATTTTTTAGAAATCACACACAGTTCCTGACCTTCTGAAAATCATCGGAAAATTATCTGCGCATTCTTTCCGGCCGGAGGTTCTGCAGCCTTCCTTTTTCGTCTTATCTGTGACTTCCCATGCAGAAAACAGCTACCACACCGGGGCCCGTATGACTTCCGATCACGGTCCCGATATTATTGATCAGAATGTTGTCAATGCCCATCTTTTCCCGTACAAGCTTTGCCACATACTCCGCGTCCTCAATACAGTCGCCGTGAGTGATCATCACGATATCGTTATCCCATCCTTTCGCCTGTTCCACAGCCATATCCACGATTTTATTCAGAGAACGTTTCCTGCCCCTCTCTTTTCCGATCACCTGAAGTTTTCCTTCATTATCCATATGGATAATAGGTTTAATCTGTACCAGAGTTCCGATCACAGCGGTTGTCTTTGAAACACGGCCGCCTCTGTGGAGATGGTTCAGATCGTCCACAGTTACGTTGTGGCAGATGTGCAGTTTATTTTCCTCCACCCACTTTGCCAGTTCGTCGATGGTCATACCCTCCGCCTTTCTTTTCAGCGCGTGATGGAGCAGAAGTCCTTCTCCCAGGCAGGCACAGAGCGTGTCGATAACGATAACCTTCGCTTCAGGATATTTTTCCGACAGCATCTCTCCGCCCACACGCATGCTGTTCAGCGTGCCGCTTAAGCCTGAGGAAAATCCCAGATGGAGAACATCTTTCCCTTCTTTCAGAAAAGGCTCCAGCATATCTGCCGCCTCCTCGGGGTTTACCTGAGAAGTAGTAGACATCTTTCCTTCCCGCAGCTTTGCGAAAAATTCCTTCGCGGATAGTCCATGCATATCGGTATAGGTTTCACCGTCGATCGTGTAGCGCAGCGGGATCACCGGGACATGCCTTTCCTCCAGCCATTCCAGCGGCAGATCAACGGTGCTGTTCACTGTGATCACATAATCTCTCATATCAAAATTCCTCCCGAATAAATATTTCTTTCACATGGCACTGCAGCGGGGACAAATTGTCCTGCTGTATATATACCTTCTTTATCATACCATTTTTACAGGCGGCAGGCAAAACTTTTTTCCAATGTTTTTCAGCGCAGCCTATCCCTCGCCATAACAGGCAGGGCATATTTCAGTTGATAATTACTTTTCGGGGAATGATTACTCTTTCTAAAACATTCATGTCGGATATCCGATCATAAGTACACTTTAACGTGTTCGATTCCTATATCTCTCGAACATATGGTAATTCTCTCTCTTCTCTTACCACACAGCAGCCTCTCTCGCTCAGCTGCTGCAAAACAGCTTCCTGTTTTTCATCTTTCGGGTCATATATCACGGCTTTCAGTGTCGGGATATCTAACAATACTTCCAGATTTTCTATATCATTTCCCCATAAACTCAACGCCTCCAGGTTGTCAAGTTCACTTAAGGCAGAAATATCTGTAAACTCATTGTATGACAAATCCAAAATCCGCAGATTTTTCATGCCTGCGATTCCACTTATATCCTTTATCCGATTTCGGACTATCCACACTTCCTCTACCTGATCGCTTTTTGAAAAAGCATCCATATCATACATTATTGTAAAAGAGCTCAGAACTACCTTTTTTAATTTTTCAAGTTTCGGCAGCACCTTATATAACTGCTCCGTATATCTTTTATATACCTCATCTGTTAATTCTGGATACAGACTGTCGACTTCTTCTTTTTCAGTTCCATCATCATAATACTCGTTCACCCATGTCCCTGTCACAACTAGATTGGGGAACTTTGTTAAATCTTCTAATGTTTTAACCCCTCTCAAAGAACCATTCCTTATACGAAAAGACTCTATCTCCTCTATCTGTGTTTTCAATATTTTCCCGTTGCCGTTAGGATCCTTATTTACTGCATATAGGGCAGATGTTCGAATAACTTCATCTGCAAATTTTATATATCTTCCGTCACATAAATACCACACTAGAGTACCTGCTGACACGAAACATATTATCAGCAAAATCACACCTAAAATAATAAATCTTCTTTTTTTCATAATTATCTCCACATTTCTTTATCTAAATAGTAGTGCTGCCGTTTTCCTACGTTGTCGCTTCGTCAGCAAAGTTTAGTCCTTGAATTTACCGCTACATAAAACTCTGCCCTGATATCCAGTTCTCCCATCATATCCAGTTCCTCGATATTTTGTACCTCTGCCCAAAACTCAGACATTGTCATATCGGCTATAAACACATTCTGTCAGATATTCTGGAATAACTCCTGTAAATTCTAAAATCTGTTGCCGCACTCCGCCCTTCTCACACCCCTCCATCGTACCATTGTTCTATTTCTTCAAAGCTGTGGACCTCATGTAATCTCCAGTCTATAGAATCCTCCGGCTGAATTACGCATCCCTCAAATGATATTTCCTCCCCGTCCTCCATAAAAAGTTCCATGATTTCTTCTGTCGTCAGATACGCCTCCAGATATACCGTAACGTATTCATCCCCTTCTCCTTTGTATTCCTTTAAACCTGGAAATTCGCTGTACAATTTTTCATTTTCTTCTGGAAGATATTTGCGCATAGTTGTAATTCCTAAAATTCTGTCTGTCACATGCATGACAAAAAGTCCTTCCCACTCCCGACGGCCAGAGGCAGGTTCGAACGTTTCAAATCCATTCGCCGCCAGTACTCCTGTACGATCATCACGCAACCAGTAATGCTGACCATGAGAATCCATCATTTTTTCATAGTTTTCATCCCCATATTCCAGTTCCTCTGGCAGCGGGGGATTCCCAGGATCTGGTATAAATCCCTTGCCAGTCTCCACATTGATATATAACGACCTTTTTTTGATTCGGTTCTGTTTATCTGCCGAATCACGCAGCTTAAAATATATGTAATTTGCTTCTCCTGTCACCACAATTCCTGGGCTGATCAAAGTTTGCATCCTCATATTAGGGGCTGTTTCTTCTTTCACCTTTTCGATATCGATTGTCCGAAGAAGTTCCCCTGTTTCCAGATCATAAACTCTATATAAAGCTTTTTTGATTTCCAGTATATCTTCGTTTGTTTTATCATACTGGTACTCCACATCTGGAATGCAGATATATTTGCCGGGGACTACACAGTTAATGCCTGTATATGCAGAATCACTTGTTATTACGACTGTATTTTCCTCATTTGTATTCCCGGTCTCCACATATGTAAAATATTCATATTTTTCTTTGCTGACATATGTCCCTGTATTTTTTACTTCCCTGTAGTACAGATACCCTTTATATCCGGCTGCCCCAAGCACAGCCAGGACAGCTATCCCTGCCAATATAATCCCTGCTTTACTTTTTCTGTTCAACATATGGATTCCCCCTGTTTCCCTGATCGTCTACCGCTACATAAAACTCTGCCCTGATATCCAGTTCTCCCAGCATATCCAGTTCCTCGATATTTTGTACCGCTGTCAAAAATTCTGACATTGTCATATCATCAAACATACCTGGTTTTCCCAACAATAAATTACAACAGTTTTCTATCTCAGCATTACTTAAATCAGTAACCTTTTTAATCTCTAAAACTGCAGCATCTATTTTTCTCTGTTTTTCCTCTTGTATTTCTTCATCGCTTTTCATCACCCGAAGGCCATCCTTCTCCATCGTCTCCTCCACTCCCAGCGCATCGGCCGGCAGCCATGCTGACAGCCCTCCGCATTCCCATTTCATCATTGTACGTATAACGTCTGCGTCATAATTTCCTATAAGTGTCTCTTTTTCTTCTTCAACAGAACATGGAATAAGCAGTGAGTGTCTCTGTTCCAGCCGCCGGTAATCATAGGAAGTCCTCGCCTTCATATCCGCTTTCTGGATTCTTATCTCTGTATTTGTACCTG
>DXIU01000024.1 GCA_019112765.1 Candidatus Mediterraneibacter norwichensis
TTTTTTAGTTTTTCTTTATCTGCGGAACGGAAACAAAAGCACACATCCCTCATTTCCAGATCCGATTATCCAATCTCCTGGTATCCAGGTGTTTTCGGACGCCTCTTCACTCACAGTTCCCCGACAAATCCGAAATTAAGCTTGCAATCCCCGGAAAATAAGGTATAATAAGCAGTAGGAATGCGGATACAGCATTCCTGGAAGTAACCGTAATGTGAAGCTTCATTAAGGAGGAGAGAAAATGAAAGTTCAGAATATATCAGACATCGAGGGATTCTTTAAAGTAGTTGATTCCTGCAAGGGTAAGGTTGAGCTTGTTACAGGCGAGGGAGACAGACTGAATCTGAAGTCAAAGCTTTCCCAGTATGTGTCTATGGCAAACATCTTTTCAAACGGAGAGATTCCGGAGCTGGAAGTGATCGCGTACGAGCCGGAGGATACAGATAAGCTGATCAACTTTATGATGCACGGAGGAAAATAATAAGGGTTTCGGATTGCCGGAACCGGATCGGGATTCCTCTGACAGGGGAAAGGAAAACAAGAGAGACACAGAGGGCAGTTTCCGGAGAGGAAACCGCCCTTTTTTATCGGTTTTATAAACAGCGCGGCGGAAGTTTTTATCAGGAGGAACGGATGAGTTTTGTACACTTACATGTCCATACGGAGTACAGTCTGCTGGACGGATCAAATAAAATAAAAGAATATGTATCCCGGGTTAAGGAACTTGGAATGAACAGTGCGGCGATCACGGACCACGGGGTAATGTACGGTGTAATTGATTTTTACCGGGAGGCAAAAAAGCAGGGCATTAACCCGATCCTCGGGTGTGAAGTCTATGTGGCTCCGAATTCCAGATTTGACCGGGAAGTGACAGGAGGAGACGACAGGTATTATCACCTGGTGCTTCTGGCGGAAAATAACGAGGGATATGCCAACCTGATGAAGATTGTCTCAAAGGGATTCGTGGACGGATATTATTACCGCCCCAGGGTGGACAAAGAGCTTCTCAGGGAGTATCACAGCGGCATTATTGCCCTGAGCGCGTGTCTTGCAGGCGAGGTGCAGAGATATATTGTAAAGGGACTGTATGAAGAGGCGAAGAAGACAGCGCTGGAGTACAGAGATATTTTCGGGGAGGGAAATTATTTCCTTGAACTGCAGGATCATGGAATTCCTGACCAGACGCTGGTAAATCAGCAGCTTCTTAAAATGTCAGCAGACACAGGCATTGAGCTTGTAGTTACGAATGACGTTCACTATACCTATGCAGAGGATGCCAGAGCGCATGATATTCTGCTGTGTATTCAGACGGGGAAGAAGCTTGCGGATGAAAACCGGATGCGCTATGAAGGCGGTCAGTATTACGTCAAGTCTCCGGAAGAGATGGAAAAGCTGTTTCCCTATGCGCTGCAGGCCCTTGATAATACGCAGAAAATAGCGGACCGCTGCCATGTGGAGATCGAGTTCGGCGTGACCAAACTTCCGAAATACGACGTGCCTGACGGCTATACATCCTGGGAATACCTGCAGAAGCTCTGCCGGGAGGGACTGGAGAAGCGTTATCCCGATCCCGCGGATGAACTTCGGGATCGTCTGGACTATGAGCTCAGCACGATAAAAAATATGGGGTATGTGGACTACTTCCTGATTGTGTGGGACTTTATCAAATATGCCAGGGATCATGGCATTGCGGTAGGACCGGGGCGCGGATCCGCGGCCGGAAGTATTGTGGCTTACTGCCTGGGAATCACAACTATAGACCCCATACGCTATCAGCTCCTTTTTGAGCGTTTCCTGAATCCGGAACGTGTATCCATGCCGGATATTGACGTGGATTTCTGCTTTGAGAGACGGCAGGAAGTGATTGACTATGTGGTGCGCAAGTACGGCAAGGACAGGGTGGTGCAGATTGTCACATTCGGAACCCTTGCGGCCCGGGGTGTTATCCGGGATGTGGGCCGGGTAATGGATCTGCCCTACGCATTTGTGGATACCATCGCTAAGATGATTCCGCAGGAACTGAATATAACCATAGATAAAGCCCTGGTGGAAAACCCGGAACTGCGCAGAACCTATGAGACAGATCCGCAGGTGAAAGAGCTGATTGACATGGCGAAACGTCTGGAGGGACTTCCGCGCCACAGTTCTATGCATGCCGCTGGAGTTGTGATCAGCCAGAAGCCGGTAGACGAATATGTGCCTCTGTCCCGGGCGGCCGACGGTTCTATAACGACGCAGTTTACCATGACGACACTGGAAGAGCTGGGGCTGCTTAAGATGGATTTCCTGGGGCTGCGGACGCTGACCGTAATTCAGAACGCGGTGGCAATGGCGAGAAAGAAAGATCCGTCCCTGGACATGGAAAAGATTGATTACAATGATCAGGATGTTTTAAATTATATCGGAACGGGAAAAACGGATGGAATTTTTCAGCTTGAAAGCGCGGGTATGAAAAACTTTATGAAGGAACTGAAGCCGCACAGCCTGGAAGACATTATCGCCGGTATTTCCCTGTACCGGCCGGGCCCCATGGACTTTATTCCCCAGTACATCCGCGGGAAGAATGACCCGTCCTCAATTACCTACGACTGCCCGCAGCTGGAGCCGATTCTCAAGCCGACTTACGGCTGTATTGTGTATCAGGAACAGGTTATGCAGATTGTGCGTGATCTGGGCGGATATACCCTGGGCAGAAGCGATCTGCTCCGGCGGGCCATGTCCAAGAAAAAGGGCGATGTTATGAAGAAGGAGCGCCAGATCTTTGTGTATGGAGATGAGGAGGCGGGCGTTCCAGGGTGCGTCAGAAACGGAATTGATGAGAAGACAGCCAATAAGATCTATGATGAGATGATTGATTTCGCCAAATACGCGTTTAATAAGTCTCATGCGGCGGCCTATGCTGTTGTGGCATATCAGACGGCATGGCTGAAATATTATTATCCGGTAGAATTTATGGCCGCTCTTATGACATCTGTGATTGAAAATCCATCAAAAGTGGCAGAATATATCTATGCCTGCCGGCAGATGAATATCCGCATCCTGCAGCCGGACATTAACAAGGGAGAGGCGGACTTTTCTGTCGACGACGGCAATATCCGTTACGGCCTGGCAGCCATAAAGAGTATCGGAAAGCCGGTAATTCACGCGATTGTGGAAGAAAGAGAAGCCTACGGCCCGTACAGAAATCTGGAGGATTTTATTACCCGGCTTGCGCCGAAGGACGTGCTCAATAAAAGAGCCATTGAGAATTTTATCAAGTCGGGCGCTCTGGACACGCTGGGCGGGACAAGAAAGCAGTTTATGAGTATTTATATTCAGATTGTAGATCATGTGAATCAGGAGAAAAAATACTCTATGGCAGGCCAGATGAGTCTTTTTGACATGGCTTCCGATGACCAGAAGGAGGAGTTCCAGATCCGCCTTCCTGATGTGGGCGAGTACAGCAAGGAAAATCTTCTCGCATTTGAAAAAGAAGTCCTGGGTGTATATATCAGCGGACATCCGCTGGAGGAATACGAGGAAAAATGGCGCAAGGTGATTTCCGCGACCACGGCTGATTTTCAGCCGGATGAGGAGACCGGCAGGGCGAAGGTCCGGGACGGCGCAAAAGAGATCATAGGCGGCATGATAACGGATAAGACGGTAAAACATACAAAGACCAATCAGATGATGGCTTTTGTCACGGTAGAGGATCTGCTGGGAACGGTGGAAGTTGTGGTTTTCCCCAGAGATTATGAAAAAAACAGAGATTACCTGGAGCCTGACAGCAAAGTCTTTATACGGGGCCGGGTATCAGAAGAAGACGAGAAGGCCAGCAAACTGATCTGTGAAAAGGTGATCCCTTTTGAACAGACGAAAAAGCAGCTGTGGATCCAGTTTCCGGACAAAGCGTCCTATATGGATGAAGAAGAGATCGTATACGGGTATCTGGCAGACTCGGAAGGGGACGACGAGGTGATAATATACTGTACGAAAGAACGGGCTGTGAAGCGTCTGCCGAAGAACCGGAATATCCGGATAAACCCGCAGATTCTGAGCAGACTGATGAATCATTACGGCGAGAGCCGGGTGAAAGTGGTTGAAAAAGCTATTGAAAACCATTTCTAAATAAGGTAGAATAATCTCGGGTTTGGCATTTATCTGATTTCAGTAGAAAGGTGGGAAATTAAGATGGCAGAAAACAATATGAATGACAAAGAAAGATATTTGGATGAAATTGAAGACAGTATCCGTACAATCGGAGTTCTTACAAGCGGCGGGGATGCTCCGGGAATGAACGCAGCAATTCGTGCAGTTGTCAGGACAGCGCTTTCACGGGGACTGAAAGTCCGCGGAATCCGCAGAGGCTATCACGGCCTTTTGAAGGAAGAGATTATTGATCTGTCGGCCCGTGACGTATCCGATACAATTCAGCGCGGAGGTACAATCCTTCAGACAGCGCGCTGCCAGTCCATGCGCACAGAGGAAGGACAGCAGAAAGCCGCGGCTATCTGTAAGAAGTATGGTATTGACGGCCTGGTTGTTATCGGCGGAGACGGTTCCTTTGCAGGCGCGCAGAAGCTTGCAAATCTGGGAGTAAACACAGTAGGTGTTCCGGGAACCATTGACCTTGATATTGCCTGTACAGATTATACCATCGGTTTTGATACAGCCGTAAATACGGCAATGGAAGCAATTGACAAAGTGCGTGACACATCAACATCACATGAGCGCTGCAGTATCATTGAGGTTATGGGACGCGATGCGGGATATCTGGCTCTGTGGTGCGGCATCGCAAACGGCGCGGAGCGTATTCTGATGCCGGAGGAGCATGATTTTGATGAGGCGGCTATTATAGCAGACATTATGGCAAACAAAAAGCGCGGCAAGAAGAATTATATTATTATTAACGCAGAGGGAATCGGAGATTCCATCAATATGGCAAAGAGAATCGAAGAGGCTACCGGCATTGAGACAAGAGCGACAATTCTGGGACACATGCAGCGCGGCGGAAGCCCCACCTGTAAAGACAGAGTTTATGCGTCCATTATGGGAGCCATGGCTGTGGATCTTCTCTGCCAGGGAAAAACAAATCGTGTTGTAGGCTACAAGAATGGTCAGTATGTAGATTTTGATATTGAGGAAGCGCTGGCAATGAAGAAAGCAATTCCGCAGTATCAGTATGATGTTGCGAAGACACTTGCACTGTAATCAGTCAGGTTTCAGGCTGAAAGCAGAACAGCGGATTCGTGTGTCCGCTTCAGAAATCCGGAAATAGCCGGAAAAAAAGCCGTATAAGTTTCATCATATGCGGTTAAAGGAGATAAGAAAACGTGAGTACAGAGAGCAGGAAGACGGCTCCGGTAGGAGTATTTGATTCCGGAGTGGGAGGCCTGACGGTTGCCAGGGAGATATCCCGGCAGCTGCCGGATGAAAATATTGTATATTTCGGGGATACAGCCCGTGTCCCGTACGGCAGCAAATCCCAGAACACGATTATTCGTTTTTCGGAGCAGATCATCCGTTTCCTGAAAACAAAACAGGTGAAGGCTATCGTAATTGCCTGCAATACGGCCAGCGCGCTGGCGCTGGACGCGGTGCGGGACGAATTTGACATTCCTATTATGGGTGTGGTGGTTCCGGGAGCCAGAGCGGCTGTGGAAGCGACCAGAAACCGGAAAGTAGGGGTTGTGGGAACAGATGCTACTGTACAGAGCGGCGTATATACCAGGGTCATCCATGAGATGGCCCCGGATATTACAGTGATTGAGAAGGCATGTCCGCTTTTTGTCCCCCTGGTGGAAGAGGGATTTAAGGAGCATGTGGTTACGCAGGAAGTGATTGAGTATTATCTGGAATCTATGCGCAGCACAGATATTGACGCCATGATTCTGGGCTGCACCCATTATCCCCTGCTGCGTTCCAAAATCCGCGCCTATATGGGAGAGAAGATACAGATCGTCAATCCGGCGTATGAGACGGCGATGGATCTCAAAAAACTTCTCAGGGAGCAGGATATGGCAAATGAAGGCGGCAATGGGCGCCGCAGCACTTACTCTTTCTATGTAAGTGACGCCGCGGAGAAATTCCGCAGATTCGCGAACACGGTGATGCCTTTTGACGTGCCTACTACAAATGTAGTAAATATCGAGGAATTTTAAAAAATGACAAAGGATGTATTAGTCAGTATTTCCGGGCATCATATCGATATCATGGCAGAGCCGGAGGACCAGGTGAAAGCGCTGGAATCCGGTCAGGACGCAATTGAGGTTGTGACCCCTGCCAGCTATTACTGCAGGGGAGGCAAGCATTACATCCTCTATGATGAGGTGATGGAGGGAATGCCCGGAACCATAAAAAACAGAATCAAGATTACCGGTACGGACAGTGTGGAGATTGTAAAAAGCGGTCTGTCAAGTTCCCATATGATTTTTGAGAAAAACAGAAAAAATCTGACCTATTACCGTACGCCTTACGGGCAGATGCTGGTGGGGGTAAATACAAGGAATATGGAAGTCAGTGTGGAAGACGACAGAATAAATGTGCAGGTTGACTATGAACTGGATGTGAACCATGAACCGCTGGCTGACTGTAAGATCAGGCTGGATATTGTATCAAAAAACAGCGGAGAGTTTTCGGTACTGAATTAAAAAAAGATGTTGAAAATCTGATTTGACGTACAGATTTCCAACATCTTTTCTATTTCTTTCTGAATCGTGAGAAAAAGCCTTTTTTCTTTTTCTGAGGAACTTCAATGGAGCCGCCTCTTACACTCTTGATTCCGGTTATGTAAAGACCGCTTACTACGGCTTTGATCTCTTTTTTAACCGGGATTACTTCAAATACACGGCCGTCGCACATCAGAGTCATGATCTTCGGTCCGACTTTAGCCTTCACAACAGGAACCTTCGCGCGTCTGAGGTACTTGGGGGTATTTTCCAGAACCACGGCGGGAAGTCCGGCATCTCTGAGCTTCAGTTTCTTTTTGTCAATAATCAGCATACTGACAGTCTGGGCAACGGCATCCATCTGCTCTTTCTGCTCGGCCTGCTTTTTCTCGGCTTTCTTGCCCAGAAAATATAATACGACACATGCCACAATCAATATGACAATGATTACGATCATTGTAATCCAGAATGGACTCACAATAAACCCTCCTAAACCTTTAATATTTTGCTTTTATGCTTGTAGTATTGTAACATTGTTTTTTATGATGTGCAAGTAATTGTGGTATTTTAGGGGTTACTTTTCAACGGGAAAACGAGTATACTGTGTATAGCGGCTTTCTGTATGCCGGCGATACCGCATGCGGCAGGCCGCACAAAATAAAGGAGTTTTACTATATGGCAGAAACAATTTGGAGCGGAATGGTGACGGTATATGATTTCGTTATGGACAATCTGTTCATCATTAATATCTTCCTTGCGCTTATTATTGTGTTCTTTCAGAGGAGATCCCCGCAGACAGTCTGGACCTGGCTTCTTCTGCTGTATTTTATACCGATTTTAGGATTTATTCTTTATCTGGTCATCGGACAGGATTTCCATAAGAGCAGGATGTTCAAGGCAAAGGAAATCGAAGGAGAACTGAAATATGCGGTCCGGAGACAGGAGGAAACCATATATCACAAAAGACTGCGGCTTGCCAATCCGGAGATGAACCGGTTCAGAGATCTGATCCTTTATAATCTGGAGGCAGGGGAAGCGGTTCTGACGGACAATAATGATATTCGGATCTATACTGACGGAAAGGCGAAATTCTGCGCCCTCATTGAGGAGATGAAGCAGGCGAGGAAATATATCCATCTGCAGTATTACATTATCCGCAATGATGAGCTGTGGCAGGAAATCGAGAAGGTTCTCATACAGAAAGCCCGGGAGGGCGTTCAGGTCCGGGTGCTTTTCGACAGTATGGGATGCAGGACTATGCATAACCGGGACTGGGAGAGACTGGAGGCAGAAGGTATTATGGTGGCAGAGTTTTTCCCGGCGCTTCTGGGGCAGCTTCAGCTCCGCGTAAACTACAGAAATCACAGAAAGATTGTGGTGATCGACGGAAGAATCGGCTTTGTGGGCGGATTTAACGTAGGAAGAGAATATCTCGGCCGGGATAAAAAATTCGGCTACTGGAGGGATACCCATCTGTGTATTGAAGGGGCTGCTGTGACGTCTCTGGCAGTCCGCTTTGTGCTGGACTGGAATTATGCCGCGAAGGAAAACCTGTTCCTGGAAGATACTCTGTTTGAGCTTCCCGTGTATGTGAGAAACGGGCGGGATCCGGTGCAGATCATATCCAGCGGCCCGGACTCTCAGATCAAGACGATCCATGACAATTATCTGCGGCTGATCCACAGCGCGAAGGAGCATGTTTATATCCAGACCCCGTATTTCATACCGGACGAATCCATACTGGACGCTTTGAAAATCGCAAGCCGGTCCGGAATCGACGTGCGCATTATGGTGCCATGCAAACCGGATCATCCCTTTGTCTACTGGGCTACATACTCCTATATCGGAGATATGGCAGCCGCGGGAGCGAAATGTTATGTGTACAACAATGGCTTCCTTCATGCCAAGACACTCAGCGTGGACGGCATGGTGGCATGCGTCGGCACAGCGAACATGGATATCCGGAGCTTCGGACTGAATTTTGAGGTGAATGCCGTGATTTACAGTGAAAGAACTGTGCGGCGGCTGGAGAGGGCTTTCGAAAACGACATGACGCAGTGTACGCATGTTACGAGAAAGGTGTATGATGAGAGAGGACTTGTGATCAAGGCAAAAGAGCAGTTTTCGCGGCTGCTTTCCCCGCTTCTGTAAAAAAACGGACGGAAAAGCAGACCGGATGAAAATAAAATACAGCGCAGAAAAATACAGCGCGGAAAAAAGGAGAAGAATAATGAAAAAGAAACTAATTACAGTACTTATGGCAGGCGTTCTGGCAGCTTCATTTGCCGGATGCTCAGGAAGAGAGCTGTCAAATGAATATGTGACAGTGGATCAGTATAAAGGGATTGAAGTCGCCCAGGTGCTTCCGGAGGACATAACCGACGACGACATTGATTCGGAAATCCAGCTTCGTCTGCAGATGTCAGTAAAAGAGGAGACAATCACGGACAGACCGGCCCAGGACGGCGATATGGTAGATATTGATTTCACTGGCACCATAGATGGAGAAGAATTCAGCGGGGGTTCGGCAGAGGGGTACGTTCTTCAGCTTGGTTCCGGCTCAATGATCGGAGCGACGGACGACTATAAAGGATTTGAGGAACAGATTGTCGGTCATAATACAGGGGACGAATTTGACATTCAGGTCCAGTTCCCGGAGGACTACAGCCTTAATCCGGATATGTCCGGCGTGGTCGCGGATTTTCATATTGTGCTGAATGAGATCTATACGTCCGAGGTCCCGGAACTGACAGACGAGTGGGTACAGGAAAACAGTGATGAATCTGAAACAGTTGACGAGTATAAAGACGAGATCCGTGATTACTGTGTGGATCAGCTGCTGGCAACAGAAATGCAGGACGCATTTCTGGCGCATGTTGAGGCAAAGGCATACCCGGACGGCGAGGTAGAGGCTCAGATCGAAGACGGAGAAGAGTACTACAATCAGTATGCGGCAAGCGCGGGGCTTGATCTGGATACATTTATCGTAAATTATATGGGCATGACCAGAGAAGATTTTGACGCTCAGATGAAAGAAAGCGCGCAGAATGTTGTGAAAATGAAGGAAGCAGTTAAGCTTCTGGCAGACGAACTGGATCTGGAGCCCTCTGAGGAAGAATACCAGGAGGGAATGGCTCGCTACGCGGCTATGGCCGGCACCACAGATGTGGAAGCCTATACGGAATCAGTGGGCGAGGATCTTCTGAAAGATGTAATCCGTCAGGATGCTGTAATGCAGTACCTGGTTGACCAGTGCGTTCAGGTAGAACAGGACAGCACTGAGGAGGATACCGGTTCAGACAGCAGCACGTCAGACGACAGCAGCACTTCCGGAGACGGCAGCACGTCAGACGACAGCAGTTCCGAAGATGGAAGCGCGGAAGACACCGGCTCTGAAAACAGCGGAGAATAATCAGCCTTATGACAGGCCGCTGACATGAAATAATTATCTGAAGGAGGAGAACTGTATGAGACTTGAAAATGAACGATTCTGTGTCGAAATAGCAGAACTGGGAGCAGAACTGACCCGGATTTACGACAAAAAGACAGAAACCGACATTCTCTGGGAAGGAGATCCGGCATACTGGAAACGCCATTCGCCGGTACTTTTTCCGAATGTAGGGAAAACATACCGGAATACGGTGCTTATTAACGGAATACAGTATCCCACTGCCCAGCATGGGTTCGCAAGGGACAATGAATTCCGCTGTATCTCTTCCGGAAAAGGAAAAGCGTCATTTCTTCTTGTCTCTACAGAAGATACAAAAGAAGTGTATCCTTTCGACTTTGAACTTGTGATTACATATATCCTGAAAGAAGAAGGAATACAGGTAATATGGGAAGTAAAAAATCCTGCGGATGAAACCATGTACTTCACAATCGGCGGACATCCGGCCTTCCGGTTCGCGGAGAAAGATGAGAAGAAATCAGACTATCTTCTGTGGTTCCCCGGAAAAGAGACCCTGAATTATATCCTTATTGATCTGCCTCAGGCGGCAGCCGATCCGGATACTGTTTACGAGCTGAAACTGAAAGAAGGGTATGTTCCGGTTACAGAAGAGATGTTTGAGAAAGACGCCATGATCTTTGACGGCGGGCAGATTGAAGAAGTGTGGCTGTGCCGTAAAGACCGCACTCCCTATGTGGGACTGAAGTGCCAGGGGTTCCCGAATTTCGGGATCTGGTCTGTAAAAGACGCGCCGTTCGTATGCCTGGAACCGTGGATGGGCAGATGCGACGACGTGGGATTCACCGCCGAACTCTCCGAAAAACCAGGCGTAAATAAAGTCGCCGGAGGAGAAAAATTCCAGCAGAGATATGAAATTCTGATCCGCTGAGATAGTCAGATTTGTGCATAGGAGAGGGGACGCCGTGAGGCCGTGGTGTGCTGGCAGAGGACTCACTTTCGTTCGGACCGCAGACGCAGCGGTACTAAGAGCGCAAAGGACGCGCTCTAAGGACCGGCGCTGCTTTACGGTCCTCCTGCATCCCATCCCTCCTTCCCGGCTGTTTTTCCCGACTTACAATTCCGAATCTCAGCGGAAGGAAGAGAAAGTGGGAGAAGACGGGAGTGCTTCTTTTTCTGTATCTGCAGCTGACGAAACTGCTGTTTGTCTGGAGGAACACAGAAAGCGGCGGGATACTGACGGATGGATGCGACTTTCCCGGGATGAGATGCGGGGGATTCCGGGGACTTTGGAGCGGAATTTAGCAAAACTAAAAACCTGGGTACAGGCGTTGGAATTTACAACTGGGGTGTCTGAGCGGAACGCGAGTTCCCAGTTGTAAATTTTGCTTTTAGCCTGTATCCAGGTTTTGTAGTTTTGGTTATTCTGCGGAACAGAGACGGAATCCCCCGCATCTCATCCCGGGAATACGTCTTCCATCTCATGTATCCCGGTGGTTTCGGACGATCTCCACACTACGGCCTCATCAGCCGCAGATTACAGAATCCCCAGTCCTTTGGCTACGATCATGATGAAGTCCTGTACGTTGGTTACGATTGTTGTGGCGGCCAGGCTGCCTCTGTCCAGCAGCTTATTTACCACGAATTCGTCGGCGTCCACAGTGTAGAGGAAGACCGGACGGACCGTGCCGTCCTCCAGTACACGGTAGGAGGGCGTCATGTTTCCTGTGGCAATGGTATGAAGCATGGTGGCAAGACAGATCACGGTGGTCGCTTTTTTCACCATGCCGCGCATTGCTGTCTGTCCGGCGTAAGCGTCCCCGATGACTTCCGGCAGAGGACCGTCGTCCCGGATGGAGCCGGTGAGAACAAAGGGAACATTGTTTTTTACACAGCTGTACATGATTCCGTTGTCAATGTTATAGTCTTCAATAAACTGAGCGATGGAGCCGCTTCTGCGCACACGGTTGATGACATCCAGATGGTTGTAGTGGCCGTTGGGATGGGATTTCTGCGTGTAGATATCCTGCCCCAGAGCTGTGTGGAACATGGAGCCTTCCAGGTCGTGGGTGGCCAGAGCGTTTCCGGCCATGAGTCCGTCCACATATCCGTGCTCCACCATGGCCTGCATGGCTCTTCTGGCATCAGCGTCAAAAGAAAAGGCAGGTCCCATAACCCATAGAATGTTTCCGTGTTCTCTTTCGTACCTGAGGAGCTCAAAAAGGCGGTCGTAATCTCTGGCATAAGAAGTCTCTCTGCTTCTGCCCTGCCGGAAAACGAACTGGTCGCCGTCTGTCTCTTCCGGTGATTCAAATCCGGTGCTGTGCAGGTAGATGCCTTCTTCTCCGTTTTCAGTACGTCCCAGGATAACTTTGTCGCCTTTTTTCAGATTCCGGTTTTCCACCACATCCAGCTCTCCGCTGTCACGGAGGACAACACTGGAGTCCATGCGGCTTTCTCTGGCCAGCATCCAGGTTCCGTTTATTTTAAAATACTCCGGATACATGGAAGTGCTGTGGTAGTTTTCCGGGGCAACGCCGTCGATGGTAACTTCTCCGTATGCGGCATCCGGCGCATTGGCAAATCCGGGATCTGAAAAATCAGGTTCTTTGTAGCGCGGTAATTCAAACATATAAATTTCCTCTTTCCTCTCATTATTTACTGCTGCAGTTATTTTTCGTTCCGGCGGTAAACGCATTCCCCGCCGATATAGGTTTCTTCCACCCGGATCTGATCGATCTTTTCCGGAGGAATATTCAGAATATCATCGCTGAGCACCGCGAAGTCCGCGCGGTATCCGGGAACCAGCATTCCCATGTCAGGGAAGCCTGCGGCCTGCGCCGCTCCGGCGGTGTAGAGCTTTACGGCAGTCTCCGCGTCCACGGCCTGGTCCCTGCCGCAGTCAGTACCGTCAGCCGCGGTACGGGTTACCGCCAGTTTGATGCCCGGGAAGGGATCGGAAGGCACGGCCCAGAAAGTGGCCGGAGCATCGGTGGAAAATCCAAGTACAACTCCTTCCTCCAGGATATGGCGGATGGGATAGCACCGGCGGGTCCACTCCTGTCCCAGATTGGACAGATAACTTTTACTTTCCGCGTACAGGAAAATGGGCTGTGTCACAAAAGATATGCCGTGTCCGGCAGCCTTTTTCAGGCTGTCGTCAGAGGGATCTGTGGCATGTTCAATTCTGACGTAGGGAATGCCCTCCGGCGTCCATTTCTCCTCCTGGCAGGCCCGGTCGATCATCCGGGAAATTGCCCGTCCGCCCATGGCGTGCATGGAGAACTGACAGTGGTTTTTCCTGCAGAAGGAAACGGCGGAGTCCACCAGATTGTCGCTGCATACGGAAATGCCGTATTCCCCGTCTGTGCCGGGGTAAGGCCGGTTCATCCAGGCGGTCCGCCCGGAGACGCTTCCGTCGCCGATCAGCTTCAGACCGGCCGCGAAAATCGAGCGGTTCCGGTCCAGGAGTTCCGGGGGGATACGGAAGTCTTTGTCGTCCGCAAAGAAATCCCACATATAATAGACTCCGACGTGCTGGCGGAACCCTTTTTCTGCCGCCGCCTCATAGATGGGCAGATTATCTTCATGGTCCAGGTTGCCCATATCGCAGATGGCGGTGATTCCCTGGGAGGTGAGAAGACCGCCCAGCTCCAGAAGGTTCTGTACTTTCTGCTCCCGGGACTCAGGGGGCAGCAGGACAGAGACAAGGCTGCGGGCATTTTCCTTGAGAACGCCGGTGGGCTCTCCGTCTTCTCCGCGCTCGATTTCTCCGCCCGGCGGATCCGGTGTGTTCCGGTCAATTCCGGCCAGCTTCAGGGCCATACTGTTGACACAGCAGATATGCGCGCAGGTGCGCAGCATATAGACCGGTGAATCGCTGCATCCCCGGTCCAGGTCATACCGGCTGGGAGAACGCTGTTCCTTCAGGCCGTGTTCGTCGTAGCCCCAGCCGCTGATCCATTCTCCGGGCTTCTGGGTTTCCCGGCGCTTTTTCACAGCTGAGACAAGTTCTTCTATCGAATTGATCTCCGGGGGCATGACTGTGATCTGTTTGCGCATATCCGCCAGCATAACCGGGTGCATATGCGCGTCAATGAATCCCGGGATGACCCGCCTGCCGCCCAGATCTGTGACAGAAGGGCAGGAGGAAAGGGACTCCGGCATTTCTGACTGTTTTCCGATCCACAGAATGCGGCCGTTTTCTACTGCCATCGCGTCCGCGCAGGGCTGATCACCGGCGGAGGTAAAAATGTTTCCATTTGTAAATAAGTGTCTGTCTGATGACATGATGTTTCACACTCCTTTGTTAAAAACGGCATGGCATCTTACATACCGATGTTATAATCATACCAGAAGTAAAGAGATTTGTCAGGATACGATTCCTCTCAGGCCTGAAAATTCGTGAATTTGCGAATGCAGCGGTAGCGGTTATTGCAATTTTACATATTTTTGCAAAATCTTAACAGAAACATTGATAAATTCTGGGGAAAGTGATAACATTAGAATAATTATTCATTAGCAGTTATAATTATAAAAGAACTCCGAATGTGGAATGTCTGAAATTCGGGGTTCTTTGCTTTTTGAGGAGATCATTATGGAAAATGAGCAGAAGACAGCCGGGAAGATAAAGAAACGGGCGGAGGAGCTGTTTGAGCAGATCAGAGAGGACCGGAGATATCTTCATCAGATTCCGGAAATCGGGACAGATGTACCGCAGACTACCGCCTATATCTGCCGCCGGCTGGACGATATGGGGATTCCCTGGCAGTCCTGCGGAGGACCGCTGTCAGGGAAGATGACAGAAGATTATATCAGCGCGGGTTTCCCGCGGATGGAGCGGGCCACGGGAGTGACTGCCGTGATCGGGAAAGGCGGACCCTGCATCCTGCTGCGGGCGGATATGGACGCGCTTCCGATTAAAGAAGAGAATGATCTGGATTTCCGCTCGGAGAACGGATACGGACACATGTGCGGCCACGACAGCCACGCGGCCATGCTGCTGGGAGCTGCCCGGATCTTAAAGGAAATGGAAGATGAGCTGGAAGGAACGGTGAAGCTGATGTTTCAGCCAGGCGAGGAAACCGGAGCGGGGGCCCGCATCCTGGTGGAAAACGGGGTGCTGGAAAATCCGAAACCGGACGCTGCCTTCGGCCTGCATGTACAGTCCGTGGATCCCACCGGCCAGGTGGGGTATGCTGTGGGAGTAAATTCTTCGTCCCTGGATACATTTATCGTGAAAATAAAGGGGAAAGGGGGACACAGTTCCCAGCCCCAGCTCTGTGTGGATCCGCTGATGATTATGAATCAGCTCTATCAGGCGGTGAATCTTCTGGCAACCCGGGAGGCAGATCCGGCCGCCGCGGTGGCCCTGACCTGCGGCGTGGCAAAAGGAGGAACCGCGGTCAACATTATACCGGATGAGGCGGAGCTTCATATCGGACTGCGCACCCGGGACGTGGAGGCGGCAGCCCGTCTGACCAGACGGATTCCGGAACTGGTGGATCATTATGTAAAGGCCTGGAACGGGGAGTACGAGATGACCGTCTTCCACACGCCCTGTACCTGGACGGATGAGACATTCTGCAGGGAGGCCGTGCCGTATATCAGTGAAATTGTGGGAGAGGACAATGTGAAACAGATTCCTCCCATGACAGGAACAGAGGATTTCGGATATGTGACGGAACAGGTCCCGGGCATGTTCGCGTTTATCGGAGCAGGAGCGCCGGGGAATGCTCCGCTTCACAGCCCGAGAATGGTGCTGGATGAAGCCGTACTGCCGATCGGAGCGGCAGTGCATGCCAATGTGGCGGTATCCTGGCTGAGAGACCATGGGAGGGAAAAGAAAAAATGAAACAGAAAGCAGAAAAAAAGGGCTTTCACATGCCCCATGTATTTATCATTCTTCTTGTTATTATGCTGTTTATCGTAGTGCTGTCCTACATAATACCAAGCGGAATGTATGAGCGGATTGAGGACAGCGCGGGAATTACTGTAATCGATCCGGATACATTTTCCTATGTTGAAAATGAGAATCCCATCGGATTCATGGACTATTTTGAGGCAGTCTACACCGGGTTCGTAAACGGCGCCACAATTATGGGCACGCTTTTTATCAGTTCGGGGATGATTTATCTTCTGGAAGTCAGCGGAGCTTTCGGAGCCGGGATCAACGCGATTCTGAAGAAGACAAAAGGAAAAGAATTTTCCGTGGTCTGCATCTTCTATACGATCTTTGTGATCTTCGGAGTGCTGGGATACGGGGAAGCGGCATATCCGTTTTATCCCCTTGCCGTAACCATCGGATTCGCGCTGGGATATGACCGGATGGTCGGAACCGGGCTCGCGATTGTGGGAAGTACGGTTGGCTTTACCTCAGGCCTGATGAATACATTTACCACCGGAGTGGCCCAGCAGATCGTGGGGCTGCCCCTGTTTTCGGGAATCGGATTCCGGGCCGCGGGTCTGGCGGTATTCTATGTGATCGGACTGGCGGGACTTTACGCGTACTGCCGGAAAATCAAGAAAAATCCGGAACTGAGCCTGATGAAGGATGAATATCTGAATATGAAGGCGGAGAATCAGGTGACGGACACGGAAGAAATGACGCCGAGAAAAGTACTGGGACTCCTTGTCTTCCTGGGAATTATTATTGCCCAGGGATACGGCTGCATCAGACTGGGATGGTCCTTCCCCCAGATCGCGGCGATCTATGTAATCATGGGAATCCTGCTGTCGATCATTTTCCGGTTCGGGCCCAGCGAGGCGTGCCAGCTCTTCTGTAAAGGCGCGGTCCGGGTATTTGCCGCGGCATTCGCGGTGGGACTTGCCCAGTCGGTAGTCGTGCTGATGAATCAGGCATGCATTATGGATACCATCGTACACGGAATGGCTCAGCTTCTGCAGAACAAGAGCGCGATCCTTGCGCTTCTGATTATATTTGTATTTGTGACGCTCTTTAATTTCCTGGTAGTTTCCGGAAGCGGTAAGGCTGTTATTGTCATGCCGATCCTGCAGCCTCTGGGAAAGATCCTCAATATCAACCAGCAGGTACTGGTGCTGACGTATCAGTACGGCGACGGCATCACGAACAGCTTCTGGCCCGGCAGCGCGGTGATTCAGCTGTCCATGTGCGGAGTCGATTACGGATCCTGGCTGAAGTTCTGCTGGAAGATTTATCTGGGATTTATAGTCAGCGCATTTGTGCTGGTAATGATCGCATACGGGATCGGATACGGACCGTTCTAGAAGGAGCGTGTCTTTACAGGAGACATTTCCTTACGAGGGCGGCAAATGAATCCGGGGATCCGGCCGGAAGGCGGCCGCCCGGCATCTGTAATATAAAACATAAAAGAAAAGGGTTCAGAACCTCTTCAGGCTCTGAACCCTTATATTGTATGTGGAATACACTCCGGAAAACTGAACGCTCAGAATTCCGGGGTGAAAGGAATCTGTTCCTTATTCTTCTGCTGTCTCTTCCGCATCGGTGTCTTCTGCGGCAGCTGTGTGGACCTCTGTAATAGTTACGACAACATCTTCCGGATCTGTCATCAGGTCTACGTCTTTGTTCTTCGCGATATCAAGATCCTTTACTTTCAGGGTGTCGCCGGGCTTCATATCGCCGATATCAATCTGGATTTTATCAACCAGCGCGGACGGAAGAGCCTTGAAGGATACTTCATGGAGCATCTGCTGTGCTACTCCGGTTTCCAGTTTTTCGTGGTTGATCAGATGGATCTCCGCGGTGGAGTGTACTTTCTCTCCGCTTACCAGCGCCTGAAAATCCACTTCGTCAATGGTTCCTTTCAGCGGGTTGAAATCGATCTCTTTGATCAGTGCGTCGTATGTTCTGCCGTCTACTTCCAGCATAACCTGTCCGCCCTTGCCTTCTGTCTTGAGAAGACGCTCAACGGAAGATTTCTCCATCTGCAGCGGAATTGATTCTGTCAGTTCACGGCCGAATATACATCCCGTAACAAATCCTTCACGTCTAAGTTTTTTGGCTTTGATTGTCATGTCTCTTTTTTCAGCTTTTAAAGTATTCATTTATCTTTTCCTCCAATCACTGAATTACGCTTAGCAGCCTTCCACTTTGTACGAACAAATAGGTCTTGTTAAGTGTATTTCTTTGTTACACCTATAGTATAGCACCGTTGTCAAGAGGCAGAATTATTTTTCATCCAGTTTCTCCTGGCCCTGAAGCACCCGCATATTTCTTGACCCGTATGTAAGCAGAGTAAAAGCCATAGATACGAGACAGATAAGAATTGACACGGCAGAAACGGCGGACGGAATATCGATCCAGAAAATGTGAAGGATCATCATGGCATAGAGCAGAGTCGTGGCAACTTTGCCGTGAAAGTCAGCTCCCACAACTTTTCCTGTTTTCCGGATCATCAGCAGACCGGTTGTGCCGATAAAGACTTCTTTAATCACAAGAAATCCAAAGGGCGCCGCCATAAGCGGAAAACGGGTGACAAGACAGAAGAGCATGGCCGCCTGTGTCAGCTTGTCTGCTATGGGATCCAGGATTTTCCCTACATTGCTTACCGCATTGAAATGCCGCGCGATATATCCGTCGGCAAGATCAGTAAGCCCGGAGATAATCAGCAGAACTCCGGCCGGAAAGTAATCTTTCCGGAACCAGTACAGCCAGATGATAACCGGGATGAGGATCAGCCGGAACAGGGAGAGCAGATTGGGAATCGTTAAAATTTTATTTTCTGTTTTGTTTTCTGAATTCATTGGTATCTTCCTTTTTCATAAACATAGTTGACAGATGTGCGTTACGGCTCTGATAAGACGGCCCGGCGTCTTCTGAAAACCTTCTTCCGGTGCTGCAGAGTACATTCCGGCATCCTTCAGAAAGCCGATAGAAAAAAGTATATAGAAGTTAGGTTTTTCTGTCAATGAGTCAGAGAAAAGAAAAAGAAAATTTAACGGAATTGAAACAAAATAAAGAAATCTTGTCTGTGCGGGCACCTTGACAGAACGGAAAACAAGTGTTATATTACAGATAGAACACTGAGAGATTCAGGTTGATTCAGATATAAAAGGGAAGGGAACGAGAGGCCGCGGAAAGGTTTCTCGTTTTTCTTCGGCAGAGACTGTGAAGGAGGGTGAATGAAATGAGCGCAAAAAGAGATTATTATGATGTGCTGGGCGTCAGCAGGGGAGCGGATGGCGCTGCCATAAAAAAAGCTTACAGAAAACTGGCAAAAAAGTACCATCCGGACAGTAATACAGGCAACCCGCAGGCGGAAGAAAAATTTAAAGAAGTTACAGAAGCGTATAACGTATTAAGTGATGATAAAAAGAGAAAACTGTATGACCAGTTCGGCCATGCGGCATTTGAGGAAGGAGGTCCTCAGGCCGGCGGCGGATATGGCGGCTTCGGCGGACAGGGCGGAAGAACTTACCGTCAGTCTTACGGGCCGGGCGGCAGCTATCAGGAATTCCATTTTGAAGGCGGAGAAGATATGGACGACTTCCTGCGCAGTATATTCGGAGACGGATTTAATGGAAGTGGTTCCGGAAGAAGCTCCGGCGGATTCTGGGGCAGCGGTTTTCAGAACAGTGGTTTCCACAGCGGCGGCACAAGAGGCAGCAGCTTTGGCGGATATGGGTCCGGCGGCTTCCGGATGAAGGGAGAAGACCTCCATGCGGATATCAATGTGACCTTTGATGAAGCAGTACTTGGAGGTACAAAGCGGATTCATCTGAGAGGCTCTGACGGAAAGGAACAGTCGCTGGATATTAAGATTCCGGCAGGAATTGAATCCGGCAAATCCATCCGTCTGAAAGGAAAAGGCATGCCGGGAAGCGGCGGCGGAGAACCGGGTGATCTGCTTCTGAAGGTAACTGTGCAGGAGAAGCCGGGATTCCGCAGAGAAGGCATGGATATCTATACAACCGTACGGATTCCGTATACGATGGCTGTATTCGGCGGAGAAGCCAGAATACACACGGTTTACGGGGATGTAGTGTGTAAAATCAAAGAAGGCACACAGCCCGGAACAAAGCTCCGTCTGAGAGGAAAAGGAGCCGCGTCTGTGAGCAATCCGTCCGTAAGAGGGGATCAGTACGCAGTAATTGAGATCCAGATCCCTCAGAATATGGGACCGGAAGCACGGCAGAAATTGAGAGAGTATGAGCAGGCTCTGAAGAGAGAGCAGCTCCACCGCACAAGCGCCGCGTAAACCGGAAAAGCCGGAAACACCTGCCCGGTTATGGCAGGCAGTAAAGCGGACTGTGAAGATCTGCCTGACAAAAATGATACAGCTCAAAGGGGGAAATTTGAGAAATTCAGAAAATCGTGGTATCATAGGCGAGAGATAACAGGATTGAAAATTACAAAGCGTCAGCGAATGTCCGGCATCTCAGGTGCCGGGCATGTTCATGTTTATGAAAGGAATGAGGAAAATTGGACAAATTACCTGTTTATATCGCGAAGCGGTATCTGCTTCTTCTCGCGGGCCTTTCGATTATGGCCTTTGGTGTGGCTTTCTCTATTAAAGCAAGTCTGGGAACATCCCCTATTTCAAGTGTACCCTATGTGGTCAGCCTGTTCGCGCCGCTGACGGTGGGAACAGCGACAATCGTTATGCACTGTGTGTTTATTCTCCTTCAGATTCTGATATTAAGAAGAAATTATCATCCGATCCAGCTGATGCAGCTGCCAGTGGCGGTTTTCTTCGGTTACCTGACGGATTTCGGCGTGTGGGCGGTCCGGGGGATTCACTGCAGTACTTACTGGCAGCAGTGGATTGTCTGTCTCATCGGAATTCTGCTGGTGGCAGCGGGCGTCAGCCTGGAAGTGAAGGCCGGAGTAGTTGTGCTGGCCGGAGAGGGTGTTGTGCTGGCGATCTGTAAAGTGCTTCCGAAAATCAAATTCGGGTATATGAAAGTCGGGTTTGACGTGACCCTTGTTGTGATTGCGTGTATTCTGTCCTTTACATTTACCGGACATCTGCAGGGGGTGAGGGAAGGAACTGTGGCGGCGGCCCTGCTGGTGGGGCTGATTGCGAAACAGATCGGGAAGCTGCTGATGGGGTGGAAACTGGAAGGAGAGCCGGAAAAGGAGAAAACCGCAGGATGATAAAGAACCGGGGATATCTGCGGGGGACGAGGGCCTGACGTATCAAGCGCAGCCCCTCTTTGTCAGATGATCCAGAATTCGGAACGTAACCGGCCTGAAAATAACGTAAAAAACATATCCGATGATTCCGCCGGTTACATTAGTAATCAGATCCGTGATATCTGAAGATCTGAAATCATTGATAATCGGCTGCAGCAGCTCGATGCCCAGACTCATCAGAAGGCAGGAAAATACAGTCCGGCCAAACTTAACAGTCCGATTCCGGGTTAAAGGTAACAGGAATCCAAATGGGATGGTCATAATGATATTCAGGACTACCTGCCTTACAAAGTCCCCGTTCCCTTCTGAAACATCTATAAAAGGCACCAGATTCACAGGCGCATAGGAATGATTCAGAATAAGCGGGACAGATGTTATGACGGGCATCAGGGTGAAATACAGCACGAAAGATAGATATATATACATCAGTGTGTTGACAAGCAATACATCATTTCCTTTTATTTTCCATTTTCTGAAAAATACAAAAATATATAAAAGTGCCAGAACGGCAAAATCGATCAGGTATTTCATGGAAACCTCCGGTTAAATTACGACTTGTTCAGTCTGATTTTTCGTTTCGATTATATATGAAAGTGCAGGAGGATTCAATTTACCTGATGTTTAATTAAGAAAAAATTAAACAGATTGAGGGGATCCGTCTGCGGGGGGTAAAAATCTTGTAATGGGGCGGATAAACATGTATGATGAAATATATGAGGGAAACGGCCGGGGAGCATGCGGGAAAGTATCCGGCGGAAAAATGTACCTTTAAGGAAAATAAGAATTTGAGAGGGCGGGATTATGGGATTTATTGATTCATATAAACATCTGGAAAAACTTTGCGGCGAAATTCTGAATGATGAAAGGAAGGTCTCCGCCTATATTGATGAAATGATAAATACTCCCCGCGGAGTCTGTCTTGTCAGAGGGTGGAATGAGGACCTGAAAAAGCTGAAACACTATCGCTGGGTAAGAAACCAGATTGTACATGAACCGGGCTGCGCAGAAGAAAACATGTGCAGCCCGGAAGACGCCCTTTGGCTTGATGATTTTTATTCACGTATTATGAATCAGAGTGATCCTCTTGCGCTGTATTATAAGGCTGCAAATGTCCGTCCGAAGCAAAGACCTGAAGAGGATTATGCAGAAGTTTTCGGGGATCATGTACCGTATCAGGAAGACACATCGCAGAGAGGGAAGGATTCTTTAAGGGGGCTGGCATGTGCTCTCGCTGGAGTTTTCATTATTATTGTGCTTCTTTTCATTATAAGTCAGGTGTATTTCAGCGCCGGGTAAAAATTTTTTGCATCCTCTGATCCTCTGCTATACTGCATCCTGTTGCTGCTGCAGAACTATGTCCGGATGTCTGCCATGTGCCATCAAAATTAAAGTATCCTGTCCGATTATTTTTACCAGAGTTTTTGTCTGATATTATTTTGCTCCTTTATCTGAATAATGTATATACGGAAACGTCAGTATGTCTGAAAGGAAATTTTATGAGTTCAGTCAGAGAAAAAGATTTGGTCAAGGATCAGACGCTGCAGTGGAGTAGACACGGGACCGATTTAGCGTATACGCCGTCTATACATCAGCTTGTGAGAGATATATAATAGGGAAAAGCAATGAAAAGCGAAAGGAAATTCAGAAAATGAAAGCTAAAGATAAGGAAAATTTATCAGACAGCGGAAAGACTGAAAACGGAAGAAAAGCAGTGGAAAGGCAGACAGCGTTGGGCATGATAAGGGTAGATATGGAGTATCCGTATCCATGCGTGCCGCCGCCGGGAATTACGGAAGAAAAAGACGGCGGACTTGTAATCATTACTGCTTCTCATGTGTTCCGGATCAGAAACGGGGAAACGGAAATTTCACCTGTTCTTTATCAGAATTGCATGCATCCGGAAATCATTCATATTGATCCGGTACAGATCCGGATAGACAGCGGGGAAATCTGTTTTCAGGTGAGAGATCAGAAATGGATAATTCACGAATCAGAAGCGTCTTCTGTGGAAATTCTGCCCTGGAAAGCTGAAATCAAAAAGAGAAGCTGTATTCCGTGCACGAACTGCGGAAGATGCAGCTGGTAAGCACCCCTCTGTGGATAACTTTTTATAACTTGTGTAAGTTTGTTGATAACCGGATTTTATACTGTCCGGCTGTTGTATCTGAAAATCTGATATGGTATTGTAGAGGCATCCGAAACAGTTCCTGGTTCGGGTGCCTTTGTATCTGAGAAAATCTTAAGCGGTCCGGAAATTTATCTTATCGAAGCTTCCGGCCATGCTCCGAAGTACGGAGCGTATTCTGATAATCTGAACAGTCAGGTTCTTGCGGACAGATCTGTCCGAACATTCCAAGGTTTCTGTTTTTTTCAAATAGAGAACGTGGTAAGATAGGAGGTAGATATATGGACAAAAGAAACAGTGAAAATTTTATTATGCTTCCCACCGTGGATTTCTGTTTTAAAGAACTGATGCAGAATCCGAAAGTCAGACAAGGATTTATTGCTGCGATCATGGGAAAAGATCCGAAGACGATAAGAAAGACAACACTCATTCCGAATGCCACAAAGAAAGAATCAGAAGATGCAAAGCTGGGGATTCTTGATGTGATGGTGGAGATGGAGGACGGATCGAAAATCAATATGGAGATGCAGGTCGCTTATTTTGGATACTGGTCCAGCCGGGTGCTGTTTTATGTAAGCAAAACGTACAGCGGGCAGATCAAAGAGGGTGAAGACTATGATGTACTTAAGAAATGCATTCATGTAAGCATCCTGGATTTCATCCATTTTCCTCAGGATAAAAAGTGTTACCGGAAGATTGCTTTCTGTGATGTGGAAACCGGAGAACAGTATACGGACCTGATGGAGCTGCATATCCTTGAATTGAAAAAGCTGCCTCCCGGGGATCAGAATGAAGAGGGAGTCATCCGCTGGATGCGCTTTTTCGGCGGGAAGAACCGAAAGGAGTTCGAAGATATGGCGAAGACAGATGAGTATATTGAAGAGGCATATGATGAACTGAAAAAACTCAGTATGGATGAACAGAAAAGGCTGGAATATGAGGCCCGCCAAAAAGCAATAAGAGATTATAATTCACAGATGAAGAGTGCGAGAGAGTATGGCCTGAAGAAGGGAATGGAAGAAGGAATAGAGCAGGGAATAGAGCAGGGAAAAGCGCAGGGAGAGCGAAGCGTTCTGCAGAAGCTTATCAGGAAAAAGAAGGAGAAGGGGATGAGCCTTGCGATGATCGCGGAGCTTCTTGAAATGACTCTGAAAGAAGTTGAAGAGCTGGATAATGAGATTTCTGACAAAAGATTTTAAGGTTACTCTTCCGGAAAATTTATATGAAAAAACAACGGAGGATCTGATTGCCCGGAAAAGCACCGTAGCAGGAATACAAGCAGCGACATTTATTAAAGGGGTTCCGCATCAATGATTAAAAATTGGTGCGCGGCTCCTTTTTTGTCTGAGAGTGTCAAATGGTTTCGTTTTTCGCAGAAATGGCGTAAGGAAAGCAGACCATGCTGCAGTAAATAAGAGATGGCGGAAAGTATAAAAATTTGATAGAATTGAGATAAATGAGAATTATGAATCTGGAGAGAAAAATCTGGTTTCCGATATAATATTTCAGGGAGGTTCCTGTTGATGCAGTTACAGGAAGATAAAATAACAACACTTCAGACAGCGATCCAGACTGCTTATCTGGATCATACAATAAATTCCAGCCTGGCCTATCGCCCGGAATTTATTTCGAATAATTATAAGCTCGGGAAAAAGGTACTCGTTTCAATCGAGGAAGAATTGCAAAGATGTGAGGAATTCTGTATTAGTGTGGCTTTTATCACTGAAAGTGGAATTACCCCGCTTCTTCAGACTTTAAAGAATTTGGAACAAAGGAATATTCCCGGGAAAATATTGACGACAAATTATCTTATGTTCAGTGAGCCGGAGGCGCTGGAGAAGCTGGCGGGATTAAAAAATATTGAACTGAGAATGTATGTAACAAATGCGGAGACAGGCGGATTCCATACAAAGGGATATATTTTTCGCAAAGAGGAAATTTACCGGATCATTATCGGAAGCTCGAATATGACACTCAGTGCCATTACAAAGAATAAAGAGTGGAATACCAAAATTGTTTCTACGGAGCAGGGAGAGCTAACGCAGGCTGTTTTACAGGAATTTGATGAGTTGTGGCAGGATGAGTATACCTTGGCTTTTGAAGATTTTATTGATTCCTATCGGCAAGATTACCTGGCTGAGAAAATGATTCGTAAGCAGAAACAACAGGCAGCATTAGAGGCGGTTGTTGAACTTGAGAATTATCGGTTAAAGCCTAATAAGATGCAGGTGGCTTTTGTAAAAAATGTAATGGAAATGAGAGCGCACCAGATAGACAGAGCGCTTCTTTTAAGTAGTACCGGAACGGGGAAATCACTGGCTTCCGCATTTATGCTGCGTGAGATGGAAACGAGAAGAGCTCTTTTTGTTGTACACAGAGAACAGATTGCCAAGCAGACATTGAAAAGCTATAAAAGAGTTTTTGGTTCCTCAAGAAGTTACGGACTTTTATCAGGAAATAGCCGGGACTTTGATGCGGACTTTTTATTTGCAACTATGCAGATGATATCGAAAGAGGAAATCATGTCTCACTATGATCCCGGAGATTTTGATGTGATCATTCTGGATGAATGTCATCATGCGGGAGCCGAGAGTTACCAAAAGATTATGCGGTATTTTAAGCCAAAGTTCTGGCTGGGAATGACCGCCAGTCCGGATACTAATCAGTATGATATCTATTCAATTTTTGATCATCATATTGCTTATGAGATCCGCCTTCAGCAGGCGCTTGAAGAAGATCTGCTTTGTCCGTTTCATTATTTCGGAATTACGGATCTGGAGATAGATGGAAAAGTGTTTGATGACAATGCCGGAGTAAAGAACTTTTCGAATCTGATTTCAGATGCCCGGGTTGATTATGTGATCGATAAAGCAAAGTATTACGGATTTAGCGGAGAACGGGTGAAAGGTTTGATTTTCTGCAGCCGCAAAGATGAGGCAAAGGAATTATCGAAAAAGTTTAATGAACGGGGATTGAGAACGGAAGTTCTGACCGGAGAAGATGATCAAACGAGAAGGGAAACAGTCATTGCCAGATTGACTGACGATGAAGATGTTGATAATCAGCTGGATTATATTCTTACTGTAGACATCTTTAATGAAGGTGTGGATATCCCTGAGATTAATCAGGTTATTATGCTGCGCCCCACTCAATCACCTGTGGTGTTTATTCAGCAGCTGGGGCGGGGCCTTAGAAAATATGAGGGAAAAGAATATGTGGTAATTCTTGATTTTATCGGGAATTATATGAACAACTTTATGATCCCTATTGCTTTATCCGGCGACAGAAGCTATAACAAAGACGCAATGCGCCGTTATATCCGGGAAGGAGCCAGAGTCATTCCGGGAAGTTCCACCATTCATTTTGATGAAATTTCAAAAAAGAGAATATATGCCTCCATTGATACAGCCAGAACAAATGATATGAAGCTGCTCAAAGAGTCATATACAACTTTGAAGTATAAGTTGGGAAGAATTCCGACAATACGGGATTTTAAGGAATTTGGAGCTATAGACGTAACAAAAATTTTTGAAAAATGTGGATCTTATTACGGCTTTTTGAAAAAATATGAAACAGACTATCATGTGCAGCTGACAAAACAGGAAGAGCTAATTGTTGAATATTTTTCAAAAAAACTAATAGCTTACAAAAGAATTCATGAGATGGAAATGTTGAGAATGCTGATCAGTCGAAAAAATCGTCTTTCACGATACCAGGAGCTTCTGCAGGAAAAGTATAATGTGAATATGAATGAGCAGGTAGAACGATCAGTAGTCCGCAATTTAAGAAATGAATTTCCGAAAGAGGAAGAGCGAAGAAAATATGAGGACTGTATTCTGATAGAGAAAAATGCAGATGGAAGCTATTCTCTTTCCACACAATTTCAGCAGGAACTCTTAAATAAAGATTTTAAGGAAATGGTTTTGGAATTATTGGATTTTGGTATCGAGCAGTGGAGGGAAAAATATAAAGAAATTTATAAGGACACCAATTTTACGCTATACCAAAAGTATACATATGAGGACGTATGCCGTCTGCTTAACTGGAATAAGAATTTGAATGCGCAGAATATTGGGGGCTATTATTATGACAGCGACACAAAAACGCTTCCGGTATTTATTAATTATCATAAATCGGAAGATGCAATTGCTTATGAAGATCGTTTTGTATCAGAGAGTCATTTAATTGCACTTTCCAAACATCCGAGGAAAATCACATCCAGTGATGCTGTTCATATTTATAAGCAGTCCGAAGCGGATAAGGATAATCGGATTTTTCTGTTTGTCAGAAAAAATAAGGATGATAATGAAGCAAAGGAATTTTATTTTCTGGGAGAGATCTTTGCAGAGGGAAGTCCGAGACAGATTTACATGGAAAAAACAAAAGATAATGCCTTTGAGATAGACTATCGCTTAGATGTACCGGTAAGAAGCGATATCTATGATTATATTGTAAGCGATTGATACCCAAAATGAAAGAATATATAGAATAAACAGAATGGAGAAATATGATGAAGACTGTACGTGTGGTAGCCGCGGTAATTCGAAAAGACGATAAAATCTTTGCAACTCAAAGAGGATATGGAGAATTCAAGGATGGATGGGAATTCCCAGGCGGTAAGATCGAAGAGGGAGAGACACCTGAACAGGCACTTGCCAGAGAAATTAAGGAAGAGTTGGATACGGAGATTCAGGTGGGAAAATTAATTGATACGATTGAATATGATTATCCGAAGTTTCATCTTTCTATGGACTGCTTTTGGTGTGAGATTATGCAAGGCGGATTGGAATTGAAGGAGCATGAGGCTGCAAGGTGGCTGTCGAAAGAGGAATTGTATAGTGTGGACTGGCTGCCGGCGGATGTGGGGGTGATTGAGAGGGTAGAGGAGGAGTTGTAATTATAAGGGGGGAGCGGGAGAGCTATACTCTATGTTTTTAAAATTAGCATTTATCTCTTGACGTGGATCAGGGAAGGGCAGAGCCCGTGGAGACTTTTATAGGATTCTGCGGGTTCTGCCTTTTTGTCTGGGAGCATCATATGATGTAGTAGAATTAAGGAAATATTATAATATGAAATTAAAAAAAGATATCAATCAGGTGGTATTACAGTAAGTATAGAAGTCAATAATAGTTTGGTTATTAAAAACCATTGACAATTCTGTTCTTGATGATATAATGATTACAAGAAGGTTATTGATAACCATAAAAGGAGGGCCGCAATGCATTTACTTAATGAAAGTATTTTTAATAATAAAGATTATCAAGAAAAGGCAAAGCAACTATTCCAAGAAATTAAGGAATGTTTATGGAGGTCAGGAAATCAAAAGGGGAATAGTGTATCAATAGCAGCATATTTGTTATATCAAACAAGCCGATGTAAAAAGCTAAATGAAATAACATTTCAGACAGTTGCAGAAAATTCTTTTCCAATAGATGAAGATGTACGAGTATGGGTAAGAAAAAATATGTCTGAAGAGATTTGCTTAGAGCTTATTAAACTAGTATCAAAATATTCTCTAGAAATATTTGCATTAACAGTCCTATTGACAGGAGAAGACAGTGATATAAGAGATCTGGAAATAACACCACGTTCTATTGTCGAGCTGTCACAAAAACTTCTTTGTGTAAATCCGGAAGACAAAGTTGCAGATATTTGCTGCGGCAGTGGGACATATCTTATTTCAACTTCATTAAAAGAACCGCGGGCATCTTATTACGGATATGAGATAAATATAGATAACTATATAGTTACCAAGATACGATCTGAGCTGCTAGAAGCAGATATTAAGGTTGAATGCGGGGATGTATTTAACCTAAACAATAAAAAAGATAAGATAAAATTTGATAAAATTTTTGCTAATTATCCGTTTGGATTAAGATTAAAAAATCTTGGAGCCGGAATACAATATTTGGAACAACTTTCAGACCAATATCCAGACCTTTCTAAAGCAACGTCGTCCGATTGGATTTTTAATGCACTACTCTGCGAACTTTTAGAAAATGGTGGTAAAGCAGTCAGTATTATGACCAATGGGAGTACTTGGAATAGTATCGATATTCCAATGAGAAAATATTTTATAGAGCATGGATTGGTAGAGTGCGTGATTTCTCTTCCAGAGAGAATGTTTAATTTTACTCGAATCCCCACGACGATGCTTGTATTAAGCCATAATAATAGTGACGTCCGCATGGTTGATGCTACAAAACTTTGCCATAAAGGGAGACGGCAAAATGAATTTTGTGCTGAGGATATAGCTTCAATAATCGAGGCATGTGAAAGAGATAATTTTTATAGTAAAAGGATTTCTTTGGAAGAACTTCGTCAAAATGAATATATTTTGAATCTAAATCATTATATTACGGATAAAGTTACTTTTGAGAATGGAGTCCTTTTTGGAGATATAATTAAACGAATTACCAGAGGGGCTCCGTGTTCTGCAAAACAATTGGACGAAATGGCATCTCATGATATCACAAATATGCAGTATCTTTTGTTGGCCAATATTCAAGATGGAATTATTACTGATGATTTACCATATCTTTCCAGAATTGATCCTAAGTATGATAAATATTGCCTTAATAATAACAGCTTGATTCTTTCGAAAAACGGATATCCTTATAAAGTTGCAGTAGCAATTGTTAAAGAAGGACAGCGGATACTCGCAAATGGAAATCTTTATATTATTGAGCTTAATGAGGAAATAGCGAATCCTTATTATGTGAAGGCCTTTTTAGAAAGTAAGCAGGGACATGCTGCATTAAAGAATATTACCGTTGGAGCGACCATCCCTAATATTGGAATTGATAAATTAAAAAAAATAGAAATTCCATTGCCATCTATTGAAGAACAAAATAAGATTGCGCAAAAGTACAAAGATACATTGGATGAAATTATGGCTTTAAAACTACGTTTAAATAACACGATTAATAAGTTGCATCACATATTGGATGGGGAAAATATTTATGAGGAGAAATGAAAGATGGGAAAACTAAAGCAATGGTATTTTTATTACGGCGCTATTTTAACAGCTATTTTGGAGAAGAATCCAGATGTTTCTCCGAAGTTAATTGTTAATGAAGAATCAAAGCAGGTGTATAATATAGAAACGAAAGAATCGGATGCAGAATATATTATTTATTTTAAATATGCATCATGCAAAAAAGATACATATAGTGCATACAACAGTTGGGTATTCAACTTTACTGATGATGATAAGGATAGGCTGAGAAAATATTATAATGATGGAAAGCCTGTTTTTATATATTTGTTATGTTTAAAAGCGAATCTTCAGAATAGTGAAATTGTAGTATTGAAATATGATGAATATATTCAGATAAAAAATAAATCAGCTATAACTATCGGAGTAGAGCAAAACAAGAAAACCGTCTATTTATTTTCCGGTGCTTCTAAAGCAAGGGAGGATGCTTTTCTAGTTAAAAGAAATCGGATTACTTATAGTTTTCAGAAATTATTATCGGATACATTTTGTAATGGTAGTAATATTAAAAAGGATGAAAAAACAACAAAAGTTCAGTATAAGAATATAAAATATGGTTCAAAAAAGGTAATACAAGAACAGCAATATGAGGATAGTAATATCTGCCCTGTATGTGGCGAGGGAATCTTGACTATGTCACGAAGTGCGGATCGAATATATAATTTTCTGGCAAAAAAATGTAACAAATGTGGAACGATATATCTGCAAAAAGAGGATTATATAAAAATTTCAAGACAAAACGGAGGAGTCCCATTAAAAGATAATGTAAAAATTATGAATTGGGAACAAGAAGGATATGAAGGATACAGTGTGAATATTCCCCGAAAATCGTTACATGATCAGAAGGCAGTTGATGCGACGGAAAAGGCTAATTTAATCTATGTACTACCTCATAATAACAATATATGTCCAGTCCATCATAAGAAAATGGAAATAAGAACAATAGATCTTGGTAAGCACATAAAAGATACAGTGTATTATTGTAATGCTTGTAATAAATTATATGTTGAACAATGTAGGGAAAGCAAGTTGAATGGATTTTTGAAAAGTAAAAGAGCATTATCAAAATATAAAATTGTTTGTAATGATATATAGGCTCTAACGTTCTGTCTTGGAGCGTCAAAAAGTGGAGTGAGATATATTTTGTGTAATTTAAAAATGCGATATTTCGGAATTTAATTTCGGATTTTGATATATTAGATTGTTCAGAACGCATTCCTGTGATATGATGATAAATACAATGTGAACAGAAATTTTAAACAAATAAGACTGAGGTGAAGAAATGGCAATTAGTTACAAGAAGCTGTGGAAATTGCTGATTGATAAAGACATGATGAAAAAAGATTTGCGTGCAATGACAGGTGTCAGTACAACAACAATG